>JBFLWB010000143.1 GCA_040758155.1 Thermodesulfobacteriota bacterium | reverse complement strand
CTCCCCCGCCCCCCCCCCCCCCCCCCCCGCCCGGCCCGCGCCCCCCCCGCCCGCCCCCGGAGAGCCCGCGCGGAACGCCAGGAGGCCGACCAGTGCCGCGAAGACCGCCCAGGGGAGGAGCCGCGGGATCATATCCTGGGGACCTTCTCGAAATATTTCGACGTCGCGGCCCGCCACAGGTCCTTCGCCTTCAGGACGTATTCGATGATCTCCCGCACCGCGCCCATGCCCCCCGCCCGCGACGAGACGAAATCGACCGCGTCGAGTACGTACGGCTCCGCGTCGCAGGGGGCGGCGGAGAACCCCACCTCCCGGAAGATCGGGAGGTCCACGATGTCGTCCCCGACGTAGGCGCTCTCTTCCGGGGCGACGCCCCGCTCCGCCAGGACCTCCCGCAGCGCGCGCGCCTTCTCGTGCGCCCCCTGGCGGACGATCCCGATCCCGAGTTCCCGCGCCCGGACCTCGACCACCGCCGACGTGCGCCCGGTGATGATCCCCGTCTCCACCCCCGCGCGCTGGAGCATCTTGATGCCGTGGCCGTCCCGCACGTGGAACCGCTTCGTTTCCAGGCCGTTGCCGTCGAGGATGATCCCGCCGTCCGTCAGCACGCCGTCGACGTCCATGAGGAACAGGCGGACACGTGCCGCCTTCTCGTCCGCCCCCCGGCGCACCGACGGCCCGCTCATCCCACGCCCGCCTTCAGGAGGTCGTGGATGTGGACGATCCCGACCGGCCGCATCGGAGAGGACGCATCGAATACGAACAGGCTGGTGATGGAGTGCTCCTCCATCTTCCGCAGCGCCGCCGCGGCCAGCTCCTTCTCGCCGATCCGCTTCGGCGACCGGGACATGATCTCCGCCGCGGTCGCCTTGTAGAGATCCACCCCCGCCTGGGTGGCCCTGCGGATGTCGCCGTCGGTGATCACACCGGCCAGGTCCCCGTTTCCGTCCAGCACGCCGGTGACCCCCAGCAGCTTCTGGCTGATGACGAGCAGGGCGTCCTTCAGGGGAGTTTCCTGGGCGACCAGCGGGATCGCGTCCCCCTTGTGCATCAGGTCCGCCACCGTCTGAAGCTTCCGTCCCAACGCCCCGCCGGGATGCAGCCGCGCGAAATCCTCCTCGGAGAATCCTTTCTCCTCGAAGAGGACCACCGCGAGGGCGTCCCCCATCGCCAGCGTCGCCGTCGTGGAAGCGGTGGGCGCGAGCCCGAGGGGGCACGCCTCCTCGGGCACGCCGACGTCGAGGACGACGTCCGCGTATTTTCCGAGGGTGGAGTCGGGCTTCCCGGTCAGCGCGATCACGGGCAGGCCGATCCGCTGGAACACCGGCAGCAGGCGGACGATCTCCTCGGTCTCCCCGGAGTTGGAAAGCGCGATGACCACGTCGCCCCGCCGCACCATGCCGAGGTCCCCGTGGATCCCGTCGGCGGCGTGGAGGAAGAAGGCGGGCGTGCCGGTGGACGCCATCGTCGATGCGATCTTCCGGGCGATCAGCCCCGATTTCCCCATCCCGGTGACGACGACTTTCCCCCGCGCCGACCGCAGCAGGTCCACCGCCTTCCCGAAGGACGCGTCGACCTTCTTCCGGATCTCCTCGATCGCGGACGCCTCGACGGAGAGGACCCGCGCGGCGCGCGCGATCCGGTCGTTTTCCACGGCCTACACCTCCTCTCCCGCCGCGGCACGCAGCGCCAGGAGGGTCCGAAGGAGCGGCTCGACCTCGTCGAGCGGGAGGCTGTTCGGGCCGTCCGACAGCGCCCGGGCCGGATCGGGGTGGATTTCCAGGAAGACGCCGTCCACTCCCGCCGCCACGGCGGCCCTTGCCAGGGGGGCGACGTACTTCCGTTCCCCCGAGGACGCGGTCCCCGCGCCTCCCGGGAGCTGCACGCTGTGGGTGGCGTCGAAGACCACGGGGCAGACCGACTCGCGGAGGTACGCGAGCCCGCGGTAATCCACAACGAGGTTGTTGTACCCGAAGGTCGTGCCGCGCTCCGTCACGAGGACGGAATCGTTGCCGGCGGAGCGCACCTTCTCGACCGCGTTCCGCATGTCCCACGGGGCCATGAACTGCCCCTTCTTGATGTTCACCGGGAGCCCGGTCTCCGCGGCGGCCAGCAGCAGGTCGGTCTGGCGGCAGAGGAAGGCGGGGATCTGGAGCAGGTCGACCACCCGCGCGGCCGCGGCCGCCTGCGCCGGGTCGTGGATGTCGGTCGTGACGGGGAGCCCGTGGCGCTCCTTCACCTTCGCCAGGATCCGCAGCCCCTCGTCCTGTCCCGGCCCCCGGAAGGAGCCCGCGGACGAGCGGTTCGCCTTGTCGAAGGAGCCCTTGAAGATCGCGCCGACCCCGAGGGAGGCCGCGAGCGTTTCGAGGAAAAAGGCCACCTCCAGCGCGAGATCCTCGGACTCGAGGACGCACGGCCCCGCGATGAATACGGGCGGGCAGCCCGCGCCGATCTCGAATCGGCCCCCGACGGAAACCCTCCGGATCGGACTTCCCGCGGCCACGGCTTAAGAAATGCTCCCCCGGGACGCCCGGGCGTTCGCCGCGCCGATGAAATCGCGGAACAGCGGGTGGGGAAGCATGGGTCGGGACTTGAACTCCGGGTGGAACTGGCAGCCGAGGAACCACGGATGGCCGGGCACCTCGACGATCTCGACGAGCCGGTCGTCCGGCGAGACGCCGGTGATCTGCATCCCCTTGGAGACGAACAGCTCCCGGTAGTCGTTGTTGAACTCGTACCGGTGCCGGTGCCGCTCCGAGACCTCGGGCGCTCCGTACGACTTCCGCGCCAGCGACTTGTCGAGCAGCCTGCACGGGTACGCCCCCAGCCGCATCGTCGCCCCCTTCTCCTCGAGGGAGCGCTGCTCGGGCATCAGGTCGATGACGGGGCACTGGCTCTCGCTGTCGAGCTCCCGGCTGGTCGCCGCGGTCAGGCCGCAGACGTTGCGCGCGAATTCCACCACCGCCACCTGCATCCCGAGGCAGATCCCGAAATAGGGGATCGCGTTCTCCCGCGCGTACCTGACGGCGGAGATCTTTCCTTCCACCCCGCGCGACCCGAACCCCCCCGGGACCAGGATGCCGTCGGCCCCTTTCAGCAGCGCCTCGGCTCCCTGCCGCTCCACCTCCTCCGAGTCGACGAACCGGTGATGGACCCGTACCTGGTGCGCGATCCCGCCGTGGGTCAGCGCCTCGTTCAGGCTCTTGTACGACTCCTTGAGGTTGACGTACTTGCCGACGATGGCGATGGTGACCTCCCCGACCGGGTTCTTCCACCGCTCGACCACGCGCATCCAGTCGTCGAGGCGCGGCTCGCCCGCCCAGATGTTGAGCAGCTCCATCAGCTTGTCGTCGAGCCCTTCCTGGTGGTAGATCAGCGGCACCTCGTAGATGAGGTCCACGTCGCTCGCCGTGATCACGGCGTCCTCGGTGACGTTGCAGAACAGCGCGATCTTCGCCTTGATGTCCTTGGGGATGGCCCGGTCCGACCGGCACAGGAGGATGTCGGGCTGGATGCCGATGGAGCGCAGCTCCTTCACGCTGTGCTGGGTGGGCTTGGTCTTCAGCTCCCCGGCCGTCTTGATGTAGGGGACCAGCGTCACGTGGACGTAGAGGACGTTCTCCTTCCCCCGGTCGCCCTTCACCTGCCGGATCGCCTCGAGGAACGGGAGGCTCTCGATATCGCCCACCGTGCCGCCCACCTCGACGATCGCCAGGTCGTACCCCTTCGCCGCCGCGTAGATGACCCGCTTGATCTCGTCGGTGATGTGCGGGATCACCTGGACCGTCCCGCCCAGGTAGTCGCCGCGCCGCTCCTTCGTGATGACGGAGTGGTAGATCTTCCCCGTCGTGCAGTTGTTCTTCTTCCCCGTGCGGGACGAAACGAACCGCTCGTAGTGCCCCAGGTCGAGGTCGGTCTCGGCGCCGTCGTCGGTGACGAACACCTCCCCGTGCTGGAACGGGTTCATCGTGCCGGGGTCCACGTTGATGTAGGGGTCGAGCTTGAGCATCGTGATGTTCAGCCCCCGGGACTCCATCAGGGCGCCGATCGACGCGGCCGCCAGCCCCTTCCCCAGCGAGGAGACGACGCCCCCCGTCACGAAGATGTATTTGGGTTTCAGCGTCTTTTCGGCCCGCATAGCCTCTCCTCCACGGCCTTCAGGTCCTCGGGGGTGTCCACCCCGACCGAATCGTGCCCGACGTCGACCACGCGAATCCTGTACCCGGCCTGCAGCACCCGGAGCTGCTCGAGCCGCTCCGCCTCCTCGAGCGGGGAGGGCGGGAGCGCGGCCACGCGGAAGAGGAACTCGCGGCGGTACCCGTAGATCCCGAGATGCTTCCGGTACCGGCCCGCGCCGGAGTCCCGATAATGCGGGATGGGGGCGCGGGAGAAGTACAGCGCGTCCCCCTTCGCGTCGGTCACCACCTTGACCACGGACGGCCTGGCGTATTCCGCCGGATCGTCCCCGGGCAGCGCCGCCGTCGACATGGAGACCTCCGGGTCGGACACCAGCGGCAGCGCCACCGCGTCGACGACCGAGGGATCCATCAGCGGCTCGTCCCCCTGCAGATTGATGAAGATCCCCTCGTCCATCCCGCGCGCCGCCTCGGCCACCCGGTCGGTTCCGGACGCGCAGTCGGGGGAGGTCAGGACCGCCTCCCCGCCGAAGCCCCGGACCGCCGACGCGATCCGCTCGTCGTCCGTCGCCACGACCACCCGGGAAGGGATTGTCGCACGTTTCGCTTTCTCCCAGACATACCAAATCATCGGCCGGCCGTCGATTTCTGCCAGCGGCTTCCCCGGCAGCCGCGTCGCGCCGTACCGCGCGGGTATCACCACCGCCACGCGGTCGTTTCGCCCGCCCGCGCTCACGGGAACAGGGGCATCCCCTTGAGCCCCTCGTCCTCCGGGAAGCCGCACATCAGGTTGAAGCACTGCACGGCCGCTCCCGACGCGCCCTTGACCAGGTTGTCGATGGCGGAGACCACCACCACTCTCCGCGTCTTCTCGTCCACCCGCCAGGCGATGTCGACGTAGTTGCTGCCCCGCACGTCCTTGGTGGAAGGGAGCAGCCCGGGCGGCAGGAGGCGGACGAACGGCTCGCCCGCGTACGCCTTCCGGAACGCGGCCTCGACGTCCTTCGCCTTCCGCTTCGGGGCCAGCGTGGCGTAGCCGGTGGCGAGGATCCCGCGCACCATCGGGATCAGGTGCGGGACGAAGGTGATCGCCACCTTCTTCCCGGCGGCAATCGACAGCTCCTGATCCATCTCCGGGTTGTGGCGGTGGGTCGGGAGCCCGTACGGCCGTACCCCTCCGTCCACCTCGGGGAAGTGGAATCCGAGCGCCGGCCCCCGCCCCCCGCCGGAGACCCCCGTCTTGCAGTCCGCGACGATCCCCTTCGCGTCGATCGCCCCCGCCGACAGCAGCGGACGCAGCCCCAGGATGACCGACGTGGGGAAGCAGCCCGGGACGGCGGTGAGCCGCGTCTTCCGGATCTTGTCCCGGTAGACCTCGGGAAGGCCGTAGACCGCCTTCGCGGCCAGAGCGGGATTCTTGTGGGTGACGCCGTAGACCGACTCGTAGAGCGGGATGCTGCGGAACCGGAAATCCGCGGAAAGGTCCACGACGGGAATCCCGCGGCCGATCAGCGTACCCGCGACCGACGAGGAGACCGTGTGCGGAAGCGCCAGGAAGGCGAGGTCGAAATCGCCCCCGATGAGCTTCTCCATCTTCCCGAAGGCGGCGCCCTCGAGCTTCCCCTTGAACGGCGCGAACGCCTGCGCGAGCGGCTGGTCGGAGTACTGCTCGGAGGTGAGGACGGAGATCCTCGCCCCGGAATGGGACAGCAGCATCCGGATCAGTTCGAACCCGGTGTATCCGGTGGCCCCGAAGATCGCGACGCGCTTCATGCCTTTTCCCATCCTTCACATTGTACTCGGTAGAGGGAAAACAAGAAGGGGAAGGCGGGTGTCCCTGCCTTCCCCTTCGGAAGATCGTCCGGTGAAGAGGGGCTGAGTCTCCCCCTCCCGATCAACGCTTGGAGAACTGGAACCGTTTGCGGGCCCCCGGCTGTCCGTACTTCTTCCGTTCCTTGATGCGGGCGTCGCGCGAGAGGAATCCGGCGCGCTTCAGCGGCGAGCGGAGCTCGGGGTTCTCGATCTGCAGCGCCTTCGCGATGCCGCACTTGACGGACTCGGCCTGCGACATGGGGCCGCCGCCGCCGATGTTCACGTCGACGTCGACGCTGGTGCGCTTCCCCGTCAGGACCAGCGGCTGGGTGACGACCGACCGCAGCGCCAGCACCGGGAAGTAATCCTCGAACTCCCGGCCGTTGACCGTGATGCGCCCCGTGCCGGACTTGATGTAGACGCGCGCGATCGCCGTCTTCCGTTTCCCCGTAGCGTACACCTTCGCTTGAGCCATGGTGCGGTGGTTCCTCCTATTCGTTGACGGCCAGCATCCGCGGCTGCTGCGCCTTGTGCGGATGCTCCGGCCCCGCGTACACCTTCAGCTTGGTGAACAGCCTGTCCCCGAGGCGCGTCTTGGGAAGCATCCCCCGGACCGCCCATTCCACGATCCGCTCCGGGTGCGCGCCGCCGAGCTCCTTCTGCGGGGTGGTGGACTTCAGCCCGCCCATGTACCCGCTGTGGCGGTAATAGATCTTGTCCGTCATCTTCTTGCCCGTGAGCTTCACCTTCTCCGCGTTCACCACGATGACGAAATCGCCGATGTCGGCGTTGGGGGTGAACGTCGGCTTGTTCTTGCCCCGGAGGACGTCGGCGATCTTCGTCGCCATCCGCCCGAGGACCTGCCCCTCGGCGTCCACCACGTACCATTTCTGATCGGCTATGTCCCTGGTCAGCATCTTCGTCGTCTTCATGGCGCAAACCTTCCCCGTCGAAATCAAAGAAAGTAATTAAACCGGAAAACCGCCGGATCGTCAAGAACAAACACACCGGAGAATCTCCCGCCGACGGAAGCAGGAGAGGGCGTGGTCGTTCACCATCCCGGTGGCCTGCATGTGAGCATAACATATCGTCGATCCGACGAACCGGAATCCCCTCCGGCGCAGCTCCGCGCTCATCGCGTCCGACTCCGGGCTGGTGGCGCGATAATCGGCAAGGGTCCGGATCTCGTTCACGATCGGCCTTCCGCCGACGAATCGCCATATGTACGCGTCGAAACTGCCGAATTCGTCCCGGACCTCCAGGAAGCTCCGCGCGTTTCCGATCGCTGCGAGGATCTTTGCCCGGTTGCGGATGATCCCCGGATTCGCGAGCAATTCCGCGACTTTCCTCTCTCCGTACCGGGCCACCTTCTCCGGGTCGAACCGGTTGAAGGCCGCCCGGTAATTCTCCCGCTTCCGCAGGACCGTGTACCAGCTCAGCCCCGCCTGGGCGCCCTCCAGGGTGAGGAACTCGAACAGGAGGCGGTCGTCGTGAACCGGGACTCCCCACTCCCGGTCGTGGTAATCCACGTATTCCGGTTTCCCGAGGTCGACCCAGGGGCAGCGGACGATGGCCTTCTCCCCGCGCACGGCGTCAGTACCTCACTCTCCAAAGGAACAGCCCGTGGGCGGGCGCGGTGATCCCGGCGGCACCCCGGTCCCGCGCTTCCAGGATCTCCTCCATCCGGCGCGCGTCGTGCTTT
Source organism: Thermodesulfobacteriota bacterium (assembly GCA_040758155.1). Taxonomy (NCBI): domain Bacteria; kingdom Pseudomonadati; phylum Thermodesulfobacteriota; species Thermodesulfobacteriota bacterium. The sequence continues at coordinate 5,365 of JBFLWB010000143.1, read as the reverse complement.
CCCCTCCCCGCGTCCACCGCCGTTCCGACGATGTTCCGCACCATGTGGCGGAGGAAGCCGTTCCCGGCAATGTCGATGGAATACAGGCCCGGCGCGTCGTGGCGGGCGATCCCCGCCCGGAAGATCGTCCGCACCGGGGACCTCGCGCTGCAGCCCTGGCCGCGGAAGGAGCTGAAATCGTGCTCTCCGATCAGGCGGGAGAGCGCCTCCCCCGCCTCGTCGAGGTCCGGCGGGACGGGAAGGTGCCACGCGTACCGGGAGAAGAACGGAGACGCTATGGGGGAAAGGTGCAGGAAGTACTGGTACTCCTTTTCCGCCGCGTGTCTCCGAGCGTCGAAATCCTGCGGCGCTTCTTGAGCGGAGAGAATCCGGATATCGCCGGGCAGCAGCGCGTTCCCTCCCCGGACGATCGTTTCCATGTCCCGCCGGCCGGAGTCCGCGAAATCGGCGACCTGCTCCCGCGCGTGCACCCCCGCGTCCGTCCGCCCCGCCGCCCGCAGCCGGACCGGCTCCTGGAGGATCCGCGCGAGCGCCGCTTCCATCACCGCCTGGATCGTCGTCCCGTTCGGTTGGACCTGCCACCCGGCGTACGCCGTGCCGTCGTACGTGACGGTGAGTTTCACCCGTCTCACGGGCAGACGGCTACAGGTACTTCTGCGCCAGCACCTCGGCGATCTGGACGGCGTTGAGCGCCGCCCCCTTGCGGAGCTGGTCGCCGCACACCCACAGGTTCAGGCAGTTCTCGGCGCTCTCGTCCTCCCGGATCCGGCCGACGTAGCAGTCGTCCTTCCCGGCGCAGTAGAGCGGCATGGGGTACACGTTGTTTCCCGGCTCGTCCATCACCTGGCAGCCCGGGAACTTCGCGATGAGCTCCTTTGCCTTGGCGACGGAGATCTTCTTCTCGAACTGCGCGTTGATCGAGATCGAGTGGGCGGTGAGGACCGGGACCCGCACCGTGGTGCAGGTGACGCGCAGGTCGGGGATCCCCATGATCTTGCGCCCCTCGTTGGTCATCTTCATCTCTTCCTTGGTGTAGCCGTTGTCGAGGAAGGCGTCGATGTGCGGGATGACGTTGAAGGCGATCTGGTGCTTGAACGCCGCCACCTCCATCGGCTGGCCGTTGGCGAACGCCTTCGTCTGCGCGACCAGCTCCGCCATCGCCTTGGCGCCGGCCCCCGATGTCGCCTGGTACGAGGACGCGACGACGCGCACGAGCTTCCCGAAGTCGTGCAGCGGCTTGAGCGGCATGATCGAGATGATCGTCGTGCAGTTGGGGTTCGCCACGATCCCGCGCTGCTTGTACTGCCCGATCGCCTGCGGGTTGATCTCGGGGACCACCAGCGGGACGTCCGGCTCCATCCGGAACGCGGACGAGTTGTCGACGACGACGGCGCCGGACTCCCAGGCCGCCCCCGCGAACTCCTTGCTGCGCGATGCCCCCGCGGAGAACAGCGCGATATCGATCCCCTTGAAGGCGTCCTTCGACAGCAGCTCGACCGGGAACTCCTCCCCCGCGAACTTCAGGCGCTTGCCCACCGAGCGCTCCGACGCCAGGAGGCGGATGTTCCTGATGGGGAACTTGCGCTCCTCCAGGATGCTCAGGAAGACTTCCCCCACCGCCCCGGTCGCCCCGGCGACGGCCACGTTGAACCTCTTGCCGCTCATTGCCTCACCCCTTCTGCGATAGTTTCCGGACCGCTTCCCGGACGCGCTCGCCCATCTCGGCGGTCCCGACCTTCCTTCCCGATCCCTCGCGATGGATGTCCGCCGTCCGGTAGCCGGCGACAAGGACCCGCTCCACGGCGCCCTCGATCCACGAGGCCTCCGCGAGCATGTCGAACGAATATCTTAGCATCATCGCGACGGAGAGGATCATGGCGAGGGGATTGGCGATCCCCTTCCCCTCGATGTCGGGCGCTGTGCCGTGGATCGGCTCGTACAGCCCGACCTTCCCCCCCAGCGACGCCGACGGCAGCATGCCGATCGACCCGGTGATCATCGACGCCTCGTCGGTCAGGATGTCGCCGAAGAGGTTCGACATGACCATCACGTCGAACTGGCGGGGGTTGCGGACGAGCTGCATCGCGCAGTTGTCCACCAGCATGTGGGAGAGCGTCACGTCCGGATACTCCGCCCCCGCCTCTGTCGCCACCTTCCGCCACAGCACCGACGACTCGAGCACGTTGGACTTGTCGACGGAGGTCAGCCGCCGGGTCCGCTTCCGCGCCAGCTCGAAGGCGGCGCGCACGACCCGCTCGATCTCCGGGCGCGTGTACACTTCCGTGTTGATCCCCGTCTCCACCCCGTCGATCACCTGGATGCCGCGCGGCTTCCCGAAATAGAGGCCGCCGGTGAGCTCCCGGACCACGACCAGGTCGATCCCCTCGATGACCTCCCGCCGCAGCGGCGAGGCGTCGAGCAGGGGGGCGAAGACCTTGGCGGGGCGCAGGTTCGCGAACAGGTCCAGCTCCCTCCGCAGCCGCAGCAGCCCGCGCTCGGGACGGAGCTCGAACGGCAGGGCGTCCCACTTCGGGCCGCCCACCGCCCCCAGGAGGATCGCGTCGGCCCCCGCCGCCAGCTCCAGCCCCCGGTCGGTCAGGGGGACCTTGTGGACGTCATAGCAGGCGCCCCCCAGCAGCTCCTCCTCGGTCTCGAACCGGTGCTTCCCGGAAAGCTCCTCGACCGTCGCCAGGACGGCCAGCGCCTCCCGCATGACCTCCTTGCCGATCCCGTCGCCGGGGAAGACGCAGATCTTTTTCGTGCCCATCCTCACCCCCCTTTCCGCTTCGCGATGTAGTTCAGCAGGCCGCCGGCGGACACCAGCTCCTGCATGAACGGGGGGATCGGGGTGAACCGGTATTCCCTGCCCTTCGTCTCGTTCCGCAGCAGCCCCCGGTCCATGTCGACGACGAGGGCGTCGCCCGCTTCGATCTCGTCCACGGCGTCCGGGGCCTCGAAGATCGGCAGCCCCATGTTGAAGGAGTTCCGGTAGAAGATCCGGGCGAAGGAGCGCGCGATCACCGCCGAGACGCCCGCGGCCCGGATGGAGATGGGCGCGTGCTCCCGCGAGGAGCCGCACCCGAAGTTCTTCCCCGCCACGATGAAGTCGCCCTTGGCCACCTTCGACGCGAACGAGGTGTCGATATCCTCCATGCAATGCTTCGCCAGCGCCGCCGGGTCGGAGGTGTTCAGGTACCGCGCGGGGATGATGGCGTCGGTGTCGACGTCGTCCCCGTACTTCCACGCCTTGCCGCGCAGCTCCATCACTTCCCTCCCTTCCCGACGACCTCTTCCGGGGAGGCGATGCGCCCGAGCACCGCGGACGCCGCGGCCACCGCCGGGTTCGAAAGATAGACCTCGCTTTCGGGGTGCCCCATCCGCCCGACGAAGTTGCGGTTCGTCGTCGCGATCGCCCGCTCCCCCCTCGCCAGGATCCCCATGTGCCCGCCGAGGCAGGGGCCGCAGGTGGGGGTCGAGACGGCCGCGCCGGCCGTAACGAACACTTCCACCAGCCCCTCCCGGACCGCCTGCAGGTAGATCTCCTGGGTCGCCGGGAAGATCAGCATCCGCACGCCGTCGTGGACCTTCCGCCCCCGGATCACCTCCGCCGCGCTGCGCAGGTCCTCGATCCGGCCGTTGGTGCAGGAGCCCACGACGACCTGGTCGATCGGCACGTTCCCCGCCTGCGACACGGGCCTCGTGTTCTCCGGCAGGTGCGGGAACGCCACGACCGGTTCGAGCGCCGAAAGGTCCACCTCGATCTCGTCGGCGTACCGGGCGTCCGGGTCGGCCGCCGTCACTTCGTATTTCCGCTTCGCGTGGCCGTCGGCGTACTCGCGCGTGGTCCCGTCGAACGGGAAGATCCCGTTCTTGCCGCCCGCCTCGATCGCCATGTTCGTCATGGTGAACCGCCACGCCATCGGCAGGTGCGCGATCCCGTCCCCCGCGTACTCCATCGACCGGTAGAGCGCGCCGTCCACCCCGATCCTCCCGATGATGTGCAGTATCGCGTCCTTTCCGTCGACCCACTTCCCGGGGCGTCCCTTCAGGACGATCCGCAGCGTCTCGGGGACCTTGAGCCAGACCTCGCCGGAGATCATCGCGGCCGCCAGGTCGGTGCTCCCTACTCCCGTGGAGAAGGCGCACAGGGCGCCGTACGTGCACGTGTGGCTGTCCGCCCCGATCACCAGGTCCCCGGGGACGACGAGCCCCTCGTCGGGAAGCAGGACGTGCTCGATCCCCATCCGCCCGACGTCGTAGAAGTGCACGATGCCCTGCTCCCGGGCGAACTCCCGCATGACCCGGACCTGCTCGGCGCTGCTGATGTCCTTGTTCGGCGTGAAGTGGTCGGCCACCAGGGCGATCCCGTCCTTGCGGAACACCTCCTTCGCGCCGGCCGAGCGAAACGCCTTGATCGCGATGGGGGTGGTCACGTCGTTGCCGAGCGCCAGGTCCACCTTCGCCATGACCAGCTCTCCCGGCGAAACGGAAGGCCGGCCCGCGTGCTTAGCGAGGATCTTCTCGCTGATCGTCATTCCCATGGATTTCCTTCTCGCTTTCCTCCGTCTTTTCCTTGCGCCGTACCATCCGGACGATCTCCCCCACCGGCCCGGATACGATGTAGCCCGCGGCGAGGAGAAAGACCATCACCTGCGGTTCCATGGCCAGCAGGATGGCCAGGAGCACGAAGACCACCAGCGTGTTGAACGGGCGGCGCCGGAACGGCTCCAGGTCCTTGAACGAGTTGAAACGGATCGTGCTGACCATCAGGAAGGCCAGCACGTAGATCGTCAGCAGCACCGCCAAGTGCTTGTAGCTCCCCGACCCCCCAAGGTAGTAGAACAGCATGACGATGGAGGCGACGCATACCGCCGCCGCCGGAATGGGGAGGCCGTTGAACTTCCCCTTTTCCACCGTGTTGATCTGCACGTTGAACCGCGCGAGCCGCAGCGCCCCGCAGATGAGGTAGAGGAACGACGCGGCCCATCCCCACCTGCCGAACCCGGACAGCGCCCACCCGTACACGAGGAACGCGGGGGCGACGCCGAACGCGATCACGTCGGCCAGGGAGTCGTACTCGACGCCGAACCGCGTGGTCGTCCCGGTCATCCGGGCGACCCGCCCGTCGAGCCCGTCGAAGACCGCCGCGGCCACGATCGCCACCGCCGCCTTCTCGAAGCCGGCGGTGTAGGTGGAGGCGATGGAATAGAACCCCGCGAACAGACACGCCGAGGTGAGCAGGTTCGGCAGGACGTAGACTCCGCGGCGGACGCTGTCGCTATCCCGCAGTCCTTCCTTCTTCAACGGAGCACCCCCACGACGGTCTCGCCCGCCCGGACGCGGTCCCCGGGCGCCACCCGCAGCT
>JBFLWB010000142.1 GCA_040758155.1 Thermodesulfobacteriota bacterium | reverse complement strand
AGCTAACGCATTAAGTGCCCCGCCTGGGGAGTACGGCCGCAAGGTTAAAACTCAAAGGAATTGACGGGGGCCCGCACAAGCGGTGGAGCATGTGGTTTAATTCGACGCAACGCGAAGAACCTTACCTGGGCTTGACATCCCTGGAATCCCCTGGAAACAGGGGAGTGCCTTCGTAAGAGGGAGCCAGGAGACAGGTGCTGCATGGCTGTCGTCAGCTCGTGTCGTGAGATGTTGGGTTAAGTCCCGCAACGAGCGCAACCCTTGTCCTTAGTTGCCAGCATTCAGTTGGGCACTCTAAGGAAACTGCCGGTGTTAAACCGGAGGAAGGTGGGGATGACGTCAAGTCCTCATGGCCTTTATGCCTAGGGCTACACACGTGCTACAATGGCCGGTACAAAGGGCAGCAATACCGCGAGGTGGAGCGAATCCCAAAAAGCCGGCCCCAGTTCAGATTGGAGTCTGCAACTCGACTCCATGAAGTCGGAATCGCTAGTAATCGCAGATCAGCAGGCTGCGGTGAATACGTTCCCGGGCCTTGTACACACCGCCCGTCACACCACGAAAGCTGGCTGTACCAGAAGCCGCTGGACTAACCCGCAAGGGAGGTAGGCGTCTAAGGTATGGTCAGTGATTGGGGTGAAGTCGTAACAAGGTAGCCGTAGGGGAACCTGCGGCTGGATCACCTCCTTTCTATGGAGCACGTGCCGCAAGCTTCGGCGTTGCGGCATATGCCGATCCTGTTTCGCGCCTTCTTCCCTGTTCAGTTTTGAACGATCCGCTCCCTTGGGCCTATAGCTCAGGTGGCTAGAGCGCACGCCTGATAAGCGTGAGGTCGGTAGTTCAAGCCTACCTAGGCCCACCACGCTCATCGGGCCGAACGGGGCAGACCGCCCCCTTCGCCATCGCATATGGCAGGTTGCCGCATCGGGGGTGTAGCTCAGTTGGGAGAGCGCCTGGTTTGCAACCAGGAGGCCATCGGTTCGATCCCGTTCACCTCCACCACCTGTCCACCCCGCGGGGGAACAGCAGGGCGGCGGAGCCGGCAGATGCGATAAAGTTCTTTTTTTGCAGTTTATGGGACGTGAAGCGTCCCGGTTCTTTGAAAACCGATTCCGAATGCGCCGTCCGAAATTCTTTCATGCGTTGAGTAGTGGTCAAGCGAACAAGGGCGCACGGTGGATGCCCTGGCGTCAGGAGGCGATGAAGGACGTGGAAGGCTGCGATAAGCTCCGGTGAGCCGCCTAACAGGCTTTGACCCGGAGATTTCCGAATGGGGAAACCCCCCGCGGCAAACCCGCGGGATCCTGCACTGAATCCATAGGTGCAGGAAGCCAACGAAGGGAACTGAAACATCTTAGTACCTTCAGGAAGAGAAAGCAAAAGCGATTCCCCCAGTAGTGGCGAGCGAACGGGGATCAGCCCAAACCCGGCTTATGCCAAGCCCGCAAGCGTTGTAGGCCGGGGGTTGCGGGGTCTGTCCGGGCGGATTTGCGGATCCGCCGGGAAGTCAAAAACCGGTTCCGTAGTCGAAGTGGCTGGAAAGCCATTCCATAGAGGGTGATAGGCCCGTAGACGAAACGGTTCCGGCTTCCTGGGACAGGTTCCCAAGTACCGCGGGGCACGAGAAACCCCGCGGGAATCCGGGAGGACCATCTTCCAAGGCTAAATACTACCTGACGACCGATAGTGCACTAGTACCGTGAGGGAAAGGTGAAAAGAACCCCAGCGAGGGGAGTGAAACAGAACCTGAAACCGTGTGCCTACAAACAGTTGTAGCCCTATGTCGGCGGGCAACCGTCGACAGGGTGACAGCGTGCCTTTTGCATAATGAGTCAGCGAGTTACCCTACGTGGCAAGGTTAAGCCGCCAGGCGGAGCCGTAGCGAAAGCGAGTCCGAAACGGGCGCAATAGTCGCGTGGGGTAGACCCGAAACCAGGTGATCTACCCATGGCCAGGATGAAGCAGGTGTAAAAACCTGTGGAGGTCCGAACCGATGTTGGTTGAAAACAGCTCGGATGAGCTGTGGGTAGGGGTGAAAGGCTAATCAAACCTGGAAATAGCTGGTTCTCCCCGAAATATATTTAGGTATAGCCTCGGGGCATTCAGTGACGGGGGTAGAGCACTGGATGGGCTAGGGGACCTACCAGTCTACCAAACCCAACCAAACTCCGAATACCGTCAACTGCTATCCCGGGAGTCAGTCTACGGGCGATAAGGTCCGTGGTCGAGAGGGAAACAACCCAGATCGCCAGCTAAGGCCCCAAAATATGTGCTAAGTGGAAAAGGATGTGGGAACGCTAAGACAGCCAGGAGGTTGGCTTAGAAGCAGCCATCCTTTAAAGAAAGCGTAACAGCTCACTGGTCGAGTGGGCCTGCGCCGAAAATTCACCGGGGCTCAAGCACATTGCCGAAGCTGCGGGTGGTCCCTTCGGGGATCGCGGTAGGGGAGCGTTCGATTGTAGGTTGAAGCCGGACCGTAAGGACCGGTGGACGAAATCGAAGTGCTTATGCTGACACGAGTAGCGATAAAGCGGGTGAAAAACCCGCTCGCCGTAAGCCTAAGGGTTCCTGGGGAAGGTTAATCCGCCCAGGGTTAGTCGGATCCTAAGGTGAGGCCGACAGGCGTAACCGATGGGAAACAGGTTAATATTCCTGTACCACCATTCTCGCGTTACCACCGATGGGGGGACGCAGAAGGGTAGGCGAGCCAGCTGACGGACGTGCTGGTCCAAGCCGGTAGGGGGGCTTCCCAGGCAAATCCGGGAGGCCGCTATCTCCGAGAGGTGATGGGGAGGGGCGTATGCCCCGCAAACTCGCTGATCCCACGCTGCCGAGAAAAGCCTCGTAGGGAGTTGGAATGGTGTCCGTACCGCAAACCGACACAGGTAGGCAGGGAGAATATCCTAAGGCGCTCGAGTGATCCCTCGTTAAGGAACTCGGCAAATTACCCCCGTAACTTCGGGAGAAGGGGGGCCCCTTCGGGTGAGGAGACTTGCTCTCCAGGCCCAGGGGGGCCGCAGAGAAATGGCCGCGGCGACTGTTTAATAAAAACACAGGGCTATGCAAAGTCGTGAAGACGACGTATATGGCCTGACGCCTGCCCGGTGCCGGAAGGTTAAGGGGCGATGTCAGGGGGGCAACCTCCGAAGCGTCAATCCGAAGCCCCGGTAAACGGCGGCCGTAACTATAACGGTCCTAAGGTAGCGAAATTCCTTGTCGGGTAAGTTCCGACCTGCACGAATGGCGTAACGATCGCGGCACTGTCTCAACGAGGGGCTCGGCGAATCTGAAATACCGGTGAAGATGCCGGTTACCCGCACCTAGACGGAAAGACCCCGTGCACCTTCACTGCAACTTGGCATTGGATTTTGGAATAGCTTGTGTAGGATAGGTGGGAGGCTTTGAGACCGGGGCGCTAGCTCCGGTGGAGCCGTCAGTGAAATACCACCCTGGTTGTTCCGGAATTCTAACCTGGGCCCGTGATCCGGGCCGGGGACATTGCCTGGTGGGCAGTTTGACTGGGGCGGTCGCCTCCCAAAGAGTAACGGAGGCGCGCGAAGGTTCCCTCAGGCTGATTGGAAACCAGCCGTCGAGTGTAAAGGCATAAGGGAGCTTGACTGCGAGACTGACAAGTCGAGCAGGTGCGAAAGCAGGTCTTAGTGATCCGGTGGTTCCGCATGGAAGGGCCATCGCTCAACGGATAAAAGGTACGCCGGGGATAACAGGCTTATCTCCCCCAAGAGTTCACATCGACGGGGAGGTTTGGCACCTCGATGTCGGCTCATCGCATCCTGGGGCTGAAGTAGGTCCCAAGGGTTTGGCTGTTCGCCAATTAAAGCGGTACGTGAGCTGGGTTTAAAACGTCGCAAGACAGTTTGGTCCCTATCTGGTGTGGGCGTTGGAGACTTGAAGGGAGCTGTCCCTAGTACGAGAGGACCGGGATGGACGCACCGCTAGTGTACCAGTTGTTCTGCCAAGGGCATCGCTGGGTAGCTATGTGCGGAAGGGATAACCGCTGAAAGCATCTAAGTGGGAAACCCGCCCTGAGATGAGGTCTCCCGGGGATTTAATCCCCCTGAAGGGCCCTCGGAGACTACGAGGTTGATAGGCCGGGTGTGTAAGCGCAGCGATGCGTTTAGCTAACCGGTACTAATCGCCCGTGAGGCTTGACCACTATTCAACGGATGGAAGAATTCGGACGCGCAGGAAGAATCGGTTGGCGCACAGGTTGCGCTTTCATTGTACTCGGCTTTCGGTGGCGATGGCGGAGAGGCAACACCCGTTCCCATCCCGAACACGGAAGTTAAGCTCTCCAGCGCCGATGGTACTGCGGGGTTACCCCCGTGGGAGAGTAGGTCGCCGCCGAATTTAAACTTGGGGCCCTTGCGCCGGAAACGGAGCAAGGGCCTTATTATTTTCTCCAAAATCCCACGTTACGGAGCGGCAGCCCTATGTCTGGCCACAATAAATGGAGTTCCATCAAGCACAAGAAGGGGAAGGCCGACGCGCAGCGTGGGAAGGCGTTCACCAAGATCACCCGGGAGATCATCACCGCGGCGAAGATCGGCGGGGGCGACCCCGACGGCAACTCGCGGCTGCGGGCGGCGATCCTGGCGGCCAAGGCCGTCAACATGCCCAACGACAACATCAGCCGGGCGATCAAGAAGGGGACAGGGGACCTCGAGGGCGTCTCTTACGAGGAGTTCATGTACGAAGGGTACGGCCCCAGCGGCGTCGCGGTGCTCGTCAAGGTGCTGACCGACAACAAGAACCGGACGGTCGCGGACGTCCGCCACATCTTCACGAAGTACAACGGCAACCTCGGCGAGACGGGGTGCGTCAACTGGATGTTCTCCAAGAAGGGGTCCATCAACGTGCCCAAGGCGGGGGTCGACGAGGAGAAGCTGATCGACATCGCCCTCGAGCTGGGCGCCGACGACGTGGCGAACGACCCCGAATCGCACGAGTACGAGGTCCGCTGCGAGCCCGAGGTGGTGGAGGACGTGAAGAAGGGGCTCGAGGAGCGAAAGATCAAGATCGCCTCCGCGGAAGTGGCGATGGTCCCCCAGACCACCGTCCACCTGGAGGGGAAGCCCGCGGAATCCATGCTCAAGCTGATGAACGCCCTGGAGGAGTCCGACGACGTCCAGAACGTCTGGGCGAACTTCGACATCTCCGACGAGGCCATGGAGGCGTTCGGCTGAGCGGCGCCCGCCGGATCCTCGGCATCGACCCGGGTTCGCTGCGCACCGGGTACGGGATCGTAGACCGGCAGGGAAGCTCCGTCGCCGCCGTGGCGTGGGGCGTCATCCGGCTCGACGGGGATGAGCCGTTCCCGGACCGCCTGTTCCGGATCCACACAGAGCTTTCCTCCCTCATCCGGCAATACCGGCCGTCCGAGGCCGCGGTGGAGAAGGTGTTCGTCGCGAAGAACGCCGCCTCCGCCCTCAAGCTCGGCCAGGCGAGGGGCGCGGCGATCGTCGCCTGCCGGGCGAACGATGTCCCCGTCTTCGAGTACAGCCCCAAGGAGATCAAGCTGGCGGCGACCGGCTACGGCGCCGCCCCGAAGGAGCAGGTGGCCGGGATGATCGCCCGGTTGCTGGGGGTACGCGGGCCGGTACCCCCCGACGCCGCCGACGCGCTCGCCATGGCGTTCTGCCGTGCCGTCACGAGGGACCTTCCTGCCTGAGAAGTTAGGTCGTTGACAACCCGCCATAAATGAATTTAAATTCTTAATTGAATTGTTCGCGCATTCGGTCCGCTTTTCGATGATACCCCTTCATAAAGCGGCGGTCCGGCTCCGTTAACCTTTCCAACCCGACGTTCCCGCATCGGAACAGGCTTTCCTGTCTGTCGGGGTGTCCCATGCGTGCTCGAATCGTCAAAGGGATCCTTCTGGGGATTGCGACCGGCGTCCTGGGGCTGCTTGCGGGCCTCGCGCCGGAATGGACGGATCTCGAGGAGCGCCTGGGGCTGGAGATCCTGTTCCGCCTGAGGGGCCCCCGGTCCCCTCCATCCGAAGTCGTTGTCGTCGGCATCGACAGGGAATCCGCCGACACGCTCGATCTGGACGACGACTGCAGGAAATGGCCCCGGTCGCTGCACGCCCGCCTTACGGAAAGACTGGCGGCCGGCGGCGCGGCGGTCATTGCGTTCGACGTCTTCTTCGAGGATCCGGCGTCGGAGGGGCAGGATCGCGTTTTCGCGCAGGCGATGCGGAAAGCCGGGAACGTGTTGCTGTGCGAACGGCTCAAGGTGGAGAAGCTCCCCTACATGGGAAAAGGAGGGAAACCGGGGGGAGCGATCGAGATCGCCCGGAGGATCCCCCCGACCCTCCTTCTCGGCGAAGCCGCCGCCTCTTCCGTCCCGTATCCTCTTCCGAAGGTTCCCGCCAGAGTGAGCCGGGACTGGACTTTCCGGACGACCGCGGGAAAACGCTGCCAGCCCACGCTGCCCGTGGCGGCGTTTCAATGGCACGTCCTTCCGGCATACCCTGAGTTCCTCCGGCTCATCGAGACCGTGTTTCCCGAACAGGCGAGGGTCCTTCCGCGGTCCGGAAAGGAATTCGTCCGTTCGCACGGGATCGCGGGCATGATCCTGGCTCTGCGGGAGATTCTCGGCAAGGATCCGACCGCGGAGCGGAAGCTGCTGGCGGCGCTGGACGGAATCCCCCGGGTTCCCGGAGACGAAGCCCGGCGACGGATCCTGCGCTCCCTCGTCCGCCTGTATGGAGGCGACGACCGGAAGCTCCTGAACTTCTACGGTCCGCCGCGGACGATCCCCACGATCCCGTATCACCGGCTTGTGCGGAACGGGAAGAACGGCAGAGCATTCCCCGAGACCCGGGAGCTCGCGGGGAAGGCCGTCTTCGTCGGCTCCTCGGAGGCCCGCCGGCTTGCGCAGAAGGACGGGTTCCTCACGGTGTACACGGGCGGCGACGGCGTGGACCTGAGTGGGGTGGAGATCGAGGCGACGTCGTTCGCGAACCTCGTCGAGGACATGCCGGTCCGGCCATTGCCGTTCCTCGCGCAATTCGCGACGATCCTCCTTTGGGGGATCGTCGTGGGGATCCTGTCCTTCCTGTTCCGCCCCGCGGTGTCCATCACGGCTGTGGCGGGCGTGTCCGTCCTGTATCTCGCGGCGTCGGTCCAGCGGTTCGCGGCCGAGGGCGCATGGTTTCCCGTCGTCTACCCGCTCCTGGTGCAGGGCCCGCTGGCCGTCGCATCCGCCGTCGCCTGGAGCTACGCGGAGCTGAGCCGCGAGCGCCGGAATTTCCGCAGCGCATTCGCCCGATATCTTCCGGCGGAGGTCGTGGAGGATATGGCCGGGAACATCGACGGGCTGAGCGTCCGCAACCGGCTCGTGAGCGGCGTCTGCCTCGCCACGGACGTCGAGCGGTACACCGCCCTGTCCGGGTCGATGAAGCCGGAGGAGCTCGCCGGGATCCTCAACCGGTATTACGAGGCGGTGTTCGATCCCGTCCGGCGGCACGGCGGGACGGTCTTTAACGTCGTCGCGGATTCCATGCTGGCCCTTTGGCTGGCCAGGCGGGATAACCCTGCGCCCCTGAAGGATGCCTGCCGGGCCGCGATCGAAATCGCGGAATCGATGCGGAATCCCCGGCGCACCCCCGCCTGCGTCGCGCTTCCCACGCGGATCGGGCTGCATTCGGGGGAGATCCTTCTCGGGAACATCGGCGCCGGCCGGCATTTCGAATCCGGGCCGGTGGGCGACATCGTAAACACGGCGACCCGGATCGAGGGGCTAAACAAGATCCTCGGTACCCGGATCCTGGCTTCGGGCGATGTGCTGTCTCTTGAGAAGGTTTTTCTCGTCCGCGACATGGGGCTGTTCCTCCTCGCGGGGAAGAGCCTGCCGGTGCAAGTGTGCGAGCTGATCGCCTGCAGGGCCGCGGCCAATCCCGCGCAGGTGGAGTGCTGCGCCTCCTTCTCCGAAGGGATGGCCCATTTCCGCCGCGGGGAATGGGGAAAGTCGGCCGCGAGGTTTCAACAGGCGCTCGACATCCGGAGAGGCGACGGCCCATCCCTTTATTTCCTGGACCTCTGCCGCCGCTACACGCATGTCCCGCCAGGCGAAGACTGGGACGGCGTCGTGCGCGTCGAAGGGATATAGTCCCCCCTAATATCGTTGACTTTCCGCTGCGGCGATATAAAAATTTGCATTGACGCATCCCGTTTCCGCGTCCTTGCCGTAATTTATCGCCGGGGATCCTTCCCGGCGTTCACGACGAATTCAATAAATGTAAGCGACGGATGGAAAGGAGGGATACTTATCGCGTAGAGCCGAAGAGCGACTGGATGCGAGCGCGTTTCCGGTCAACCCGAACGCAACGACCCGGAAGGAGGGACCCGATGAGCGATCAAGGGAGGCAGTTCTTCATAGAGAAGTCCTTACCGGAGCTCCAGAAATCCTTCAAGGCCGAGTTCGTGGAGAACAAGCTGGTCGCCGCGATGGTGGGCCAGGAAGAGCTGTCGTTCACGAAGTACAAGGCGCGGATCGGAAACGTCAACATCCAGGAGCCGTCGGTCGAGGTTTCCGGGAACGGTCCCTTTACGATCAAGGTCACCGATTTCCAGGGGACGTGGCTCTACAACTACCCGCGTTAGGCTGCCCCGCCCCCGGAAAGCCCGGCCTTGCGCCGGGCTTTCCACCTTCCCTTCCTTCCCGATCCGGGACGCCCGGGGCCGTGGAAATGTTATTATGTCGTGCGATGATCGATCACCTCAAAGGGCGCCTCGCGGGGGGCGGCAAGGATTTCGTCGTCGTGGAGTGCGCCGGCGTCGGCTTCCGCGCGTACGTCTCCGCCGCATCGAGGGGCGACCTGCCGCCGGAAGGCGAGAGCTGCTTCCTCCGGACGTACCTTCACTTCCGCGAGGGCGGCGGCGACCTGTTCGGATTCTCCACGGAGACGGAGCGGGAAATCTTCCTCGCGACGATCGGCATCAGCGGCGTGGGGCCCAAATCCGCACTCGCGGTGCTGTCGGTTCTCGGGGTCGACGGGGTACTCGCAGGGTGCGCGCGGAACGACGCCGCCTGCTTCACCCGCGTTCCCGGGATCGGGAAGAAGCTGGCGCAGCGGATCGCCCTGGAGCTGCCGGACCGCCTGAAGAAGGTGTCCGTCGAGTTCGCCCCGGCGGAAGGAACGGCCCCGCCTACCGGCGGGGCGGAGAGCGAAGCATGGGAAGCGCTCGCGGCATTGGGATTTTCGCGCGGCGAGGCGCAGGGCGCGGTCGCGACGGTCCTCAAGGAGGCGGGGGGCGGAATGGCGGTCGATGCGCTGATCCGGGAGGCGCTGCGGCGCCTGTCCGGGCGGCGAGGGTAGGTCGGCCGGACAGGCCGCCGGGGGAGCGGAGGAGCGATTGGACGGAAGGATCCTGGATCCGGACAAGGCGGAAGGCGAGGTCCCGGCCGACGCATCGCTACGGCCGAAGCGGCTGGTTGAGTTCATCGGTCAGCGCGCCGTCGTTTCGAACCTTGGGACTTACATCATCGCGGCGAAGGCGCGCGGCGAGTCGCTGGACCACGTCCTGCTCTCCGGGCCTCCCGGGCTCGGCAAGACCACGCTGGCGCACATCATCGCCAACGAGATGGGCGTCGGGATCCGGACGACATCGGGCCCCGCGATCGAGCGGAAAGGGGACATCGCCGCGATCCTCACGGCGCTCGAGCCGGGGGACGTCCTCTTCATCGACGAGATCCACCGCCTGAGCCGCGTCGTGGAGGAGCTTCTCTACTCCGCGATGGAGGATTTCGCCCTCGATATCATCCTGGGCCAGGGGCCGTCGGCCAAGTCGATCCGTCTCTCCCTGCCGCGCTTCACCCTCGTGGGCGCCACCACGCGCACGGGGCTGCTCACCTCTCCCTTGCGGGACCGGTTCGGCGTCCCGTTCCGCCTCGAGTATTACGGTCAGGAGGAGCTGGAGGAAGTCGTCCGGCGTTCCGCGGCCGCCCTGTCCATCCGGATCGAGCCGGATGGGGAGCGGGAGATCGCCCGGCGGTCGCGCGGGACGCCGAGGATCGCCAACCGGCTGCTGCGCCGCGTCCGGGACTTCGCGCAGGTGGGGGGCGACGGCGTCATCACGCGGGAGATCGCCGACCGCGCGCTGCTCCGGATGGAGGTGGACCGCAAGGGGCTCGACGTGATGGACCGGAAGATCCTTCGGGTCATCCTCGAGAACTTCCAGGGCGGCCCGGTCGGCGTGGAGACGATCTCGGCGTCGGTGAGCGAGGAGCGCGACACGATCGAGGACGTCTACGAGCCGTTCCTCATCCAGCAGGGGTTTCTGAAGCGCACTCCGCGGGGGCGCGTCGCCACGCCCGCGGCGTGGAAGCACATGGGGATGGAGGCGCCCAGGACCGCCGTCCAGGACGACCTTTTCGGGGGGAAGTGACCGCGTGTTCGCCTCCGCCGCAAAGATGCTGATCGTCGCGGGAATCGCGATCGCACTCATCGGCCTCGCGCTCCACCTGTCGGAGAGGATCGGCTGGTTCGGCCGCCTTCCGGGCGACTTCACGATCCGAAAGGGGAAATTCACGTTCTACTTCCCGCTGGCGACCTCCCTTCTCGTCAGCGCGGTGCTCTCCCTCCTGTACTGGCTCCTCAGGAAATAGGCCGGGACCCGGCTGTTGCGGCCCCGCGCCAACCGGGTATAATGGCGCGGGAGGTGGAAGTGCGCGTACTGGTGGCCTTTTTCACGTTGTGCCTGGTGGCGGTCGCGCCGCGGCCTGCACCGGCCGATGCCCCCCCGCCCAAGGTGGTCCAGGTCGGGGGAACCGTCCGCGGGAAAGAGGCCCGGGTCCAATTCCGCATCGAAAACGCCTTCACGCCGGAAATGGTGGAGGCGCTCAAGAGCGGCATAGAGATCACCTTCCGGGTCCGCCTCGAGGTCGAGCGGGTCCACCGGAACTGGTTCAACGTCACGGTCGGCGACATGAAATACGCGCAGTCCATCCGGTACGACGTCCTTTCCCGTGTCTACCGCTTCCACCGCGGAGGCGTCGACGAGATCGTTCCCGACCTGCGGCATGCCGTCGAGCGGATGACCCGCCTCGAGGCGACGGTCCCGCTGAGCGGCGAGATATCCGGCGGGAAGCCGTACAGGGCCCGGGTGCGCGTCCGGCTGGACCAGGCCGGACTCGCCGATCCGCTGCGCACCATCGTGTTCTTCTCCTCCGTGTGGGACGTCGAAACCGACTGGGCCCACGGGCCCTTGAGGTCCCCGTGAATCTCCCGGTCGACGAAAGCGTCCGCCTGCAGGAAGCGGAACGTACGCGGCGGCGGCGCGAGCGCTGGGCCATCGGAGTCGTCGCGTTCCTCGTCGCGGCGCTGACCTTCATCGAGGCGTACCTGGTCGCTTCCGGGGGACCGGTGCGGTTCTCCGGCAACATCGCCATCTTCGCCCTGATCAACCTGAACGTCATCCTCGTCGTCCTCCTGATCTTCCTGGTGTCGAGGAACCTGTTCAAGATCCTCCTGGACCGCCGCCGGGGGATCCTCGGCTCGAAGCTGCGCTCCCGGCTCGTCGTCATCTTCATCCTCTTCTCCCTCCTCCCGACGGCGCTGCTGTTCGTCGCCGCGACGAACATCACCACGACGAGCATCAAGTCCTGGATCGGCAAACGGGTGGGGGAGGCGCTCAGCGGGTCGCTGGAGATCGCGCGGAGGAAGCTGAACGACGACGCGGCCGCGCTGGTTCCCCTCGCGGGGGAAGCGGCGACGCTCGTCGGGCCGGAGACGACGGCAGAGACGGCCGGGGAGGCGCTCCGCCACATGCGCACCGGCCAGGAAGACGCCGTCACGCTCCTGTTCCTGAGGAAGGGGAAGCTGGCGGCGAAGGAGGGGAAAGCGCTCGGGGCCGCGGGAAACGAGATCCTCGACCGGCTCGGCAGCCTCGGGAAGGCCGGGGCGGAGGGAGGCACCATCATCGGAGACGGCTACGCGGTCGCGTGGGTCCCCGCGGGCGGCGACGGGCTGGTGGCGGCGGCGAAGCTGCTGCCCGAGGCGGAGGCCCAACGGATCCGGGCCATCAAGGACGCGTACGCCGGCTACCACCAGGTGCGGCTGCTCGACGATCCGATCCGGGCCAGCTACATAGGCGTCCTGATCCTCATCACGCTGCTCATCGTCTTCGCCGCGAGCTGGATGGGGATCTACCTCGCCCGCCGGATCACCGTGCCGGTGCAGCTTCTCGCGGAGGGGACGGACCGCGTCGCGCGGGGCGATCTGGACGCCACGATCGACTACCGGTCGGACGACGAGTTCGGGACGCTGGTCGGCTCCTTCAACCGGATGACCGCCGACCTGAAGGCGATGCAGGGGAACCTCGCCGAGGCGCACGCGTCGCTCACCACGACGTATGAGGAGCTCCGACGCAGGACGCAGTTCATCGAGACCATCCTCGACAACATCTCCACGGGCGTCATCGTCATCGATCGCCACGCCCGGATCGCGATGATCAACAAGGTTGCGGGCCGCCTGCTGGAGGTTTCCCCGGAGGAGGCGGCGGGCTCCCTGTACCGGGATGTGTTCCGCGAGGACCATTACGAGGCGATCCGCGGCCTGTACCGGGAGGCGGGGAACGCCGGGGGGCGGCAGGTCGAGCGGCAGGTGGAGCTTCCCATCGGAGAGAAGCGGATCGCCCTGCGGGTCAGCATGACGACGCTGCTGGACGAGAGGGGCGATTACATGGGGCTGGTCGTGGCCTTCGACGACCTTTCCCAGGCGATGCGCCTGCAGCGGGTCCTTGCGTGGAGGGAGGTCGCCCGCAGGATCGCCCACGACATCCGGAACCCGCTGACCCCCATCCAGCTCTCGACCGAGCGGATGATCCGGAAATACTCCGAGGAGCACGCAGGCGATCCCGTCTTCGCCGAGTGCACGCAGGCGGTCCTCTCGGAGGTGGCCACGCTGAAGCGGCTGGTGGACGAGTTCACCCGGTTCGCCCGGATGCCCGCTCCGCAGCTCGAGGAGGGGGACCTTCCGGAGGAGGTCCGGCAGGTCGTCGAGATGTACCGGACATCCCACCCCGGCATCCGTTGGGAGTTTCGCGCAGGGGAGATGCCCCAGGCGTGGTTCGACCCCATCCAGATCCGGCGCGCCCTCACCAATCTCCTGGAGAACGCCGCCGCCGCGCTCGGAAAACAGGGATGCGTGGAGGTATCCTGCGCGTTCGATGCCGAAAGCGGCAGGGCGCGCATTACAGTGGCCGACGACGGCCCCGGGATCACGCGGAAGGACCGGGAGCGGATCTTCGAGCCGTACTTCTCCCGGCGGGAGGGAGGGACGGGGCTGGGTCTGGCCATCGTGAGCGCCATCGCGGCCGACCACGGGGGGACCGTCCGGATCCGGGACAACGAGCCGAAGGGCACGGTCTTCGAGATCGAGTTCCCCGCCCGGCCGCGGGGCCGTGAGTAACGGGTCGATGGCGGCCGGAGAGCCGCGCCGCTTCGGCAAGTACCGCGTCCTGCGCAGGATCGCCTCCGGCAGGATGTCGGAGATCTATCTGTGCCTCCTTCCGGGGGAGGGCGGCTTCCGCAAGCGTGTTGCCCTGAAGGTCGTCCATCCGCGCCACGAAGGAGATCCCCGTTTCCGCGACCTCTTCATCCGCGAGGCGCGGCTGGCCGCGTCGCTTTCCCACCCCAACCTGATCCAGGTGTTCGATTTCGGAAAAGAGGGCGAGGCGTATTTCCTGGCGATGGAATACGTCGAGGGATACGACCTCGCACAGGCGGCCGCGCAGTCGCGCCGCCTTCGCCTTCCGATCCCGCCCGGCGTCTGGCGGCACTGGGTGGAGGGGATCTGGTCAGGGCTGGGATACCTGCATGAAAAAGGGATCGTGCATCGTGACGTCTCACCGGGCAACGTTCTGCTCGGGAGCACCGGCGCCGTGAAGCTGACCGATTTCGGAATTTCGCTGGCCGCCGATCAGTCGGAGGAAGCGGGTGACCCGCGGGCAGGGAAGGCCGCTTACTTCTCGCCGGAACGCGCTCGGGGGGAGCCGGCGACGGTCTCCTCGGACCTGTTCGCCGCCGCGGCGATATCGGCGGAGCTGCTCCTCGGGCATCGCCTGTTCGAGGGAACCGAAACGGAAGAGCTCCTGGAACACATCCGCAAGTTCGATGGCCGCGGCCTGCGATTTCCGGGAGCGCCGGAGAGCGTCGCGGAAGTCCTGAGGATTGCCCTCTCCCCGGACCCCGCTGAACGGTATCGCAGCGCCGCGGATTTCCTGGCGGAGCTGTCCGCCCGGGGACCCGCGCCCGCCGCCGCGCCGGATCTTGCGGATTTCAGGGACAGGATGTTCCCCGATTCGGAGGAAGAGGCGACGGTGCCTTCCCTGCCCGCGGAGTACGATGCCGCTCCCATGATGGTGAAGGAGCCCGCGCGGCGATACGGCAAGGGCGGTAGGCCTTTGAAAGCCGGCGCAGCCGCGGCGGCGGTTGCCGCGCTGGTCACCGGCGGCCTGTTCCTGTGGTCGAGGAGCGATGCGCCGGTTTCTTCCACGCCTTCGCCTGTCGTTTCCGCTGCGCCAACCACGTTGATTGCGATCGACGCGAAGGCATCAGCACCGCAGATACCGCAGGCGAAGTCCGCATCGCAGGTTCCCACGACCTCCCCGGCGATTCCTTCCGCGGCGAAGATTCAGCCGGTTGCGGCTCCCGTCCCACAGCCCCACCGGCTCATCCGGATCGAGACGGAGCCCGAGGGAGCGGAGATCCGGCTCAGGGACGGCCGATCGGCCGGCCGGACACCCGCTCATCTGGATCTGTCGCTCGTCGGCAGGGACGGGATCGTCCTGTCGCGGGAAGGGTTCAACAGTCGCACCGTACCCGCGAGCGTTCTGGAAAAGGGCGGTACCTTCCGGACCGAGCTCGAACCGCTCCTCGGCACGGTGGAGGCGATCCAGGCGATCCCGTGGGCCACGGTGTACGTAGGCCAGCGGCTTCTCGGCGAAACCCCGCTGACCGGCGTCCGCCTGCCGGCGGGAGAGCACAAGGTGCGCTTCGTGAACGAGCCGCTCGGGGCGGACAGGACGGAAACGGTGGTCGTGCGCCCCGGGAAAAACCCGAAGGTCATCGTGCGGATGACGGGGGACGGGGGGTAGCGGGGCGGCGATGTTTCTGCTGGCGGGCGATGCTCCGATAGAAACGGAGCCCCCGTGTGGCCTTCTTTGCTTTCGCGATTTGGAGCGATAGCAGGAGCTTGCGGCTTACCGATAAGGTTCCGGCGGATCTTACCGAGAGCTTGCCGGCGGCATTCGCCGAAGAGAAACCGGAAGCGGGCGGCAGGAGGATTGCCGCGAGGAAAAGGAGTCCGGCCAGGAGTCGCCTGTAGACAGTTACGTGTCTCATCGGAGGAACCGGCTCCACAGATCCAGGATCACCGGCGACAGGATGATCAGGAACACCGCCGGGAATATGAAGCAGACCAGCGGGAACAGCAGTTTCACAGCCGCCTGCTGGGCGATCGTCTCCGCCCGATGGTCCTGGTTTTCGAGGATTTTATTCGAGAGCCCCCTCAAGCTCTTCGACAGCCCGATTCCCAATCGCTCTCCCTGGTGGATATGGTTGAGGAAGATCCGGTAATCCTCAAGGGGGACCCGCCGCCGCGACTGGTCGATAGACTCGCCGCGTGAGAGGCCGATGGACCGGGCACGAACAAGCTCCCCCAGTTCCCGGGAAAGGGCCCCGGCAGGGACCGAGGATGCCGTTTCCTGGAGGGCCGAGGACGCTCCCATCCCCGATTCGAGGAGGAGGGAAAGCAGGAAGCAGGCGACTGGAAGATCTCTCTGAACGGAGCGGAGCGCTTCCCGGGACGCTTTCCGGATCGCAAACCATGTCGCGCAGGCAGCAAACAGGATGGCGGTGGCGAAGGCGCCGAGGAATCCGGCCGGATTCGGCGTCGCCATCGTTCCGGCGGCCAGCACCAGGAGCCCCGCTGCTTCCCCGATCGCCCATGGACGTACGGGATCTATCAGGCATGCGCCCGGCGTCCGGATCAGGTTCTTCCGCATCAGCCATTCGACCAGGCGGATGTGGGCCCTCCGATGCGCCTCCGGCAACCGTCTCAAAGAATAGTTCGACAGCATCTTCCGGATCGATGCGGCGACGAGCATCCCGCCGGTAAGGAGAGCCGACCCGATCAGGAGGAAGTCGAGCGGGCTCATGGCCGCACCGAAACGATCTTCCGGATGGTCAACCACCCCAGGGCCTGCAGCACTGCTGCCGCCGAAAGGATGGCTTTTCCTTGCGGCGTGCCGATGAGCCCGTGGAGGAAATGCGGGTCGATCCACGACATTACCGCGGCGAAGGACGGGGGAAGCAGCGTCAGCACAATCGCCTGGAGCCGGGCCTGCGCGGTCATGCTCCGGAGCTTCTCTCTCGTGCGGATCCGGCGCCGCAGGATATCCACCGTCCTCTCCAGGAGGTCGACGATGTTCCCTCCTCCGGGAAGCGCGGCGCGCAGCGGCCTGACGAAGAGCGATACGTCTTCCGATGGGATCCGCCGCTCCCATAGCGTGAACGCTTCGGCCAGCGGAGTTCCAAGGCGGTTCTGCTGAAGGAGCCAGGCCATCTCCTCGCGGATCCCCCTCGGCAACAGGGGAACGGTCTCCGCCAGCGATTCCACGAGGCTGTGCCCGGCCTTCAGATGCCCGGCGACAAGGTCGAGCATCACGGGAAGCTGGGAAAGGATCGTCTTCCTGCGGCGGCTCCGATACCATCCGACGATCGTTCCAGCGAGGAGCACGGGAGCGGCGACCGAAACGGCGGCAGCCGTCGGAGACCCCGACATCGCCAACGCGACGATGCCGCAGAGGAAACCGGACAGGAGCATCCCGGATGCGATCCGGGCGGGAGGAAGGAAGATGAATTCCTCCCGCAGATCGTCGGAATGCCGGCTGGACGCGGATGCGAAGCGCCGGGAAATCCCCGGCAGGGCCGTGCGGAACAGGAAGAGGACGATCAATCCCGCGCCGAGGCAGAAGATCGCGGATTCGGCCGGCGTCAGTCCCATGCGAGGCGGTCCTCCTCCGCGAAAGACGAGGGAACGCGCGTGGGAACGAGACCGCCGCCGCGCGCGTCCCGGCCTTCGGCCTTGCTCCAGCGAAAGATTTCCTGGAGCAGGATCTGGGAATCGTTCATCCCGGTCACCTCGGTGATCGAAGTGACCGCGCGTCTTCCTCCCTGGATCCGCGCGGTGTGGACGATCAGGTCGATCGCCGAGG
>JBFLWB010000141.1 GCA_040758155.1 Thermodesulfobacteriota bacterium | reverse complement strand
GCCCCGGTCGAGATCCCGTGGTTGATCATCTGGAGGATCCCGCCCTCGATCCCCTGCAGGTTGAATGCGAACAGGCCGAGCATGACGAATCCAAGGTGGGAGACGGAGGAGTACGCCACCAGCTTCTTGACGTCCTTCTGCACCATCGACACGAGGGCGCCGTAGACGATCCCGATCACCGCCAGGGCGGCGATCGGCCGGGCGAACTCGGCCGCCGCCGCAGGGAACAGCGCCACGGAGAAGCGCAGGAAACCGTAGGTCCCCATCTTCAGGAGGATCGCCGCCAGGATGACCGAGCCCGCCGTGGGCGCCTCGACGTGCGCGTCGGGAAGCCACGTGTGGAACGGGAACATCGGCACCTTGAAGGCGAACGCGAGGAAGAAGGCCCCGAAGAGCCAGAGCTGGAGATGCGGCGGGATCGCCACGTCGTACAGCTTCAAAAGGTCGGTCGTGTAGAAGCCCGCGACCTCGTGGTGGTGGAAATAGAGCGCAAGGATCGCGACCAGCATGAGGACGGAGCCGACGAACGTGTAGAGGAAGAACTTGATCGCGGCGTAGATCCGGCGCTCGCCGCCCCACACCCCGATGAGGAAGTACATCGGGATGAGGACCAGCTCCCAGAACACGTAGAAAAGGAACAGGTCGACGGCGACGAACACCCCCACCATCGCGGTCTCCAGGACGAGCATGAAGACCATGAACTCCTTGACGTGCCGCTCGATCGCGGTCCAGGCGGACAGGATGGCGATCGGGGTGATGAAGGTGGTGAGCATCAGCAGCCACAGGGAGATGCCGTCCACCCCGACGATGTACCCGATCCCGTACCTGGGGATCCAGGGGACGCTTTCGGAGAGCTGCATCGCCGCCGTTCCCGGCTCGAACCGGGCGACCGCCAGCAGCGAAATCAGGAACTCCGCCAGGGAGACCAGGAGGGCGAAGCTCCGGATCGGCCCTTCCTCTTCCCGCGGGAGGAAGAGGAGCGCCGCGCCCCCCGCCAGCGGCAGGAAGACGAGGACGGACAGCAGGTGGCCGTCGAGGATCCAGAGGCCCGTCATCGCCCGGCGCTCCGGTAGAGGATGTAGCCGACGAGGAGGACCGCGCCCGCAAGCAGCGAGAGGGCGTATCCTCCCACGATCCCGGCCTGGAGGCGCCGGACCCGCCCGCCCGCGTCCCGGACCAGGTTCCCGAGGCCGTTCACGATCCCGTCGATGAAGTGCGCGTCGAACGCGCTCCACAGCCACTCGGCCCCGGCCACGACCCTCCGCACCACCGCCCACTCGTAGATCTCGTCTACGTAATACTTGTTCCGGACCGCGTCGTAGAGGACGGGCCACCGCCGCGCGATCTCGGCGGGCTTTTCGGGGCGGGCCCGGTAGAGGCGGTACGCGAGCGCGATGCCGCCGAGGGCGATCCCGACGGACAGCGCCATGAGGCCGATCTCGAGGGCCGCCGAATGGTGGGCGGCCTCCCCCGCGCCGTGGGCCGCCGCCGGTGCGCCCCCGTGGAACACGGGAGCCAGCCAATGCTCGAAGAGGTTGGGAACCCCGACGGCGCCTCCGAGGACCGCCGGGATCCCGATCCAGCCGCCGGTCACGGAAAGCAGCGCCAGGATCATGAGGGGAACGGTCATGGACGGGGGGGACTCATGAACGTGCTTCTCCACCTTGGGGTCCATCCGCGAATCGCCGTAGAAGGCGAGGAAGACCAGCCGGAACATGTAGAACGCCGTGATCCCCGCCGCGGCCGCCGCCACGGCCCAGAGCGCGGCCCCTCCCATGGGCGACGAGAACGACTGCCACAGGATCTCGTCCTTCGAGAAGAATCCGGAAAGGCCGGGGATCCCCGCGATGGCGAGGGTGGCGACGAGCATGGTGAGGAAGGTGACCGGGATGCGCCCCTTGAGTCCTCCCATCCTCCGCAGGTCCTGTTCGCCGGAGAGGGCGTGGATCACCGATCCGGAGCCCAGGAACAGGAGCGCCTTGAAGAAGGCGTGCGTCGTCAGGTGGAAGATCCCCGCGGTGAAGGCGCCGACGCCGCAGGCGAGGAACATGTACCCGAGCTGCGACACCGTGGAGTACGCCAGCACCCGCTTGATGTCGGTCTGGCAGATCCCGATGGTCGCGGAGAAGATCGCCGTGGCGGCCCCGACGACGGCCACGACCATGAGCGTGTCGGGGGCCAGCAGGAAGAGGGCGCTCGAGCGGGCGATCATGTACACTCCGGCGGTCACCATCGTCGCGGCGTGGATGAGGGCCGAGACCGGCGTGGGGCCCTCCATCGCGTCGGGGAGCCACACGTACAGGGGGATCTGCGCGGACTTGCCGGTCGCGCCGAGGAACATGAGCAGCGTGATCGCCGTGGCCAGCCCCGCCGTCAGCGTCCCGTCGGCGGAAAGCGCCGGCGCGCGGGAGAACACGTCCCCGTAGGTGAGCGAGCCGAAGGTCCAGAAGATCAGGAACATGGCCAGGAGGAAACCGAAGTCGCCGATGCGGTTCACCACGAACGCCTTCTTGCCCGCGTCGGCGGCGCTCTGCTTCTCGTACCAGAAGCCGATGAGGAGGTAGGAGCACAGCCCCACGCCCTCCCAGCCGACGAACATGAGCAGGAAGTTGTCCGCAAGGACCAGCAGGAGCATGGCGAACATGAACAGGTTCAGGTACACGAAATACCGGGCGAAGGCGCGCTCGTGCGACATGTACCCCACGGAGTAGACGTGGATCAGGAACCCGACGCCGGTGACCACCAGGATCATCACCGAGGAGAGCGGGTCGAGCTGGAAGGCCACGGGCGCCCGGAACGCCCCCGCCTCGATCCACGGGAAGAGCTCCTGGACGAACAGCCGCTCCCCCGAGGGGCGCGCCGCGAGCGAAAGCACGCACAGGACGGCCGTCACGAAGGAGGCGCCGACCACTCCGGGGGCGAGGAGCGCCACCGCTCTCCGGTAGGCGGGAGCCGGCGGAGGGTGCTCCCCGTGCGGATGCGCCGCGCGCTCCCCCTCCGAAAGCAGGATCGGCCGCTCGGCGAACAGCGCCAGCGCGCCGTTCAGCGCCACTCCGAGCAGCGGGAGCGCCGGGACCAGCCAGAGATATCCGAGGGCGCCGCTCACCATTTGAGGACCTTCAGCTCCGTGATGTCGACCGTCTCCCGGAGGCGGAACAGGGCGATCAGCAGCGCCAGCCCCACCGCCGCCTCGGCGGCCGCCACGGTGATGACCATGAACGCGAAGACCCCTCCGGTGGCGTCCCCCAGGTACGACCCGACGGCGACGAACGTCAGGTTCACCCCGTTGAGCATCACCTCTACGCTCATGAGGATGATGAGCACGTTCTTCCGGGTGACCACCCCGACGACTCCGATGCCGAACAGGATCGCGGAGAGGAGCAGATATGCCGACGGCTCGATCATCCAGGCGTCCCCCGTCAGATTTTCTTCTTCGCCAAGGCGACCGCACCGATCACGGCGGCCAGGAGCAGGACCGACGTGAGCTCGAACGCCAGGAGGTAATCCGTGAACAGCGCCCGCCCCACGGCCTCCACCGTCCCGCCCCCGGCGTCGTGATCCTTCGGCATCGCGAACCGCCCGGCGATCAGGGCGCCCTCCAGGAGGAGGAGCGCCGCCGCGGAAAGCCCGACGACGCGCAGCGCCGTGGCGCGCTCCACCGGGAGCCGGTCCTCGGGGACGTTGGTCAGCATGATGACGAAGACGAACAGGACGATGACCGCCCCGGCGTAGACGATCACCTGGATCGCCGCGAGGAAGTGGGCCTGCCGCAGCACGAACAGCGCCGCCACGGAGACCAGCGCCAGGATCAGGTAGAGCGCCGAGGCCAGCGGGTGCCTGCGGGTCACCACCATGATCGAAGCGCCGACCGCCATCGCCCCGAACAGGATGAAGAGAAACGTTTCCATCGCTCCCCTACTTCTCCAGAAGGGTGTCGATCGTGAAGATGAGCTTCTCGCGCGTGCCGTCCGGAGGGGTGAACCACCCGGTGTCCATCCGGATCGCGTCCATCGGGCACGCCTCCACGCACAGGCCGCAGAAGACGCACCGAAGCATGTCGATGTCGAACCGCACCGGGTATTTCTCCACCGTCGGGTCGGGCGACTCCCCCGCCACGATCGTGATGCATTTCGCCGGGCAGGCGGTGGGGCAGCAGAAGCACGCCACGCACCGGGGATCGCCGTTCGCCCGCTTCATGAGACGGTGCCTGCCCCGGAACCGCGGGGGCATCGTCCGGCGGACCTCGGGATACTCGATCGTCCGGATCCGCTCCTGGCGGAAGATGTTGCGGAGGAGATGCCACACCGTGAGGCAGAGCCCCTTCGCGATCTCCAGGAGATACACGGCCTCCGGAACGGACATCTTCCGCGGCCGCGCCACCTTTTTTACGCCGATCGCCATGTCGTCTCCGGCCTGCCCCTCTACCTGCCGTCCAGCAACAGCAGAACCAGCCCCGTCGCGAAGATGTTGGCGATGCAAAGCGGCAGCATCACCTTCCACCCCAGCCGCATCACCTGGTCGTACCGGAACCGCGGGATCGTCCAGCGGACCCAGACGTAGAGCCAGGTGAAGAAGAGCGTTTTCAGGAAGATCGACCCGGTCCGCAGCGCCAGGACCACGATCTCCGGCAGCCCCACCGAAAAGCCGCCCGGGAAGAGGAACCCCGTGTCGAGCAGGTACGGCACCTGCCAGCCGCCGAAGAACAGCGTCGACACGATGACCGCGCCGACCACCATGTGGAGGTATTCCCCCATCATGAACATGGAGAACTTGAATGAGCCGTACTCCGTGTGGTACCCGCCCACCAGCTCCGATTCCCCTTCCGGCAGGTCGAAGGGGGTGCGGTTCGCCTCGGCGAACTGGGCCGTCAGGAACAGGATGAATCCCACCGGCTGGACGACGACCCCCCACTTCGGGATCAGGCCGAACAACAGCTCCCCCTGCCCCAGCACGATCCGGGAAAGCCGCAGCGACTCGAACACCATGAAGATCCCGACGAGCGACAGCCCCATGGAAAGCTCGTAGGACATCATCTGGGCGGCGGAGCGCAGCCCCCCCAGGAGAGGGTACTTGCTGCCGCTGGCCCACCCGCCGAGGACCACGCCGTAGACGGTCATCCCCGAGACGGCGAAGACGTAAAGGATCCCCATGTTCAGGTCCGCGATCTGCAGCATGACCCTCCGCCCGAAGATCGTGATGTCCGGCCCGAAGGGGATCACGGCGATGGACAGGATGACCGGCGCGAGGACGAACATGGGCGCGATC
This sequence comes from Thermodesulfobacteriota bacterium, assembly GCA_040758155.1. Taxonomy (NCBI): domain Bacteria; kingdom Pseudomonadati; phylum Thermodesulfobacteriota; species Thermodesulfobacteriota bacterium. Next base: position 12,514 of record JBFLWB010000141.1, on the reverse strand, counting down.
TGGTAGAAGAGGCGGTGCGCGTTGTCCGGGACGAAGTCCTCCTTGAAGAGGAACTTGATCGCGTCGGCCAGCGGGTGGAACATCCCCCAGGCGCGGATCCCCAGGATGGAGGCCCGGTTCGGGCCGCGGCGGTCCTGGATGTAGGCCGCCCCCTTGCGCTCCACCCAGGTGAACACCACGACCAGCCCCATGCAGAAAGAGAAGACCACCACGATCCGGATGAGCACGACCAGCAGGTCGAAGACGGGGCCCGTCATGGGTTGGCCTCCTGCCCCGCCGCGCCGATGGACTCGTAGCTCATCCCTGCGAAGGGCGGCTCGCGCCGCGACATCTCCAGGAACACCGCCCGCTCGTCCCGCCAGGACCATTCGGCCCCGAGCCGTTTCGCCAGGTCGACCAGGATCCCGATCGCTTCCCTGGCCTTCCCCCGCGGCGGAAATCCCGCGTGGAACCGCTGCACCCGCCCGTCGCAGTTGGTGAAGGTCCCCCCGCGCTCGGCGAAGGAGGCCTGCGGCATGACCGCGTGCGCGGCCCGCGACACCGGCCCGTTGTTGGTGCCCACCTGGGCGACGAAGGGGACTTTGGACAGCAGCCGCCGGACCTCCTCCTCCGGCAGGGCGCCCAAGACGTTCCCGAACAGCAGGAGAGTGCGGATGCCTCCCCCGGCGATCCTCCCGAGCAGGGCGTCGAAGGCCTCCCCGTCGGGGATCCCGAGGAGCCTCGCGCCACGGCTGTTGGGGTTCTTGTCCGCGCGGATCAGGAAATCGTCTTCGAGGCCGTCCCCCGGCGCGCGGTCGGTGAAGGCCAGGTTCCCGGTCCCGAGCAGCTCCCAGGCGATCCTGCGGACGAGATAAAGCTCCTCGTTGGAGGACTGCGGGGAGGCGATCACCGCCACGGAATCCTTTCCGTGCCTGTTGGCCGCATGCGACAGCGCGTGGGCGGCCTGCGGGATCACCGCGCCCCACGGAACGGTTTTCTCCGACCCGTCCTCCCGGAGGAACGGGACCAGCAGGCGGTCCTCGTTCGCCTTTTTATACTCGAGGCGGCCGAAATCGCACATCCAGGCCCGGTTGACCGCGTCGTTCACCCGCGGCTTGCTGCGGTACAGGACGCGATCCTTCTCCTTGAAATGCAGATGCACGTTGCATCCGCGGGAACAGCCGGTGCAGATCGAGTCGGCCCCCTTCAGGTACCACACGCGGCACTTGAACCGGAAATCCGCGTTCGTCAGGGCGCCCACGGGGCAGATGTCGGCGAGGTTCCCGGTGTAATTGTTGCCGAGCGGCCGCCCGGGGAAGACGGAGATCTCGGAATGGTCGCCGCGCCGGAAGAACTGGAGCTCCCGGGTGCCGGTCACCTCGTCGAGGAACCGCACGCATCGGGAACAGAGGATGCAGCGCTCCGCGTCGAGGACGATCTGCCCCCCGATGCGCTGCACCTTCTTCTTGTGGATCTTGTCCCGGAGCGGCTGGCGGCTCTTGTGGAGCCCGTAGACCATGTAGTAGTCCTGCAGTCCGCACTCCCCCGCCTGGTCGCAGATGGGGCAGTCGATCGGGTGATGAAGGAGGATGAACTCGAGGACGCCCGTGACCGCCTTGCGCACCTTCTCCGTGTCGGTGCGCACGACCATCCCCTCCGTGACCGCCGTGGAGCAGGCGGTCTGCAGCTTGGGCAGCTTCTCCACCTCCACCAGGCACATCCGGCAGTTCCCGGCGACGGAGAGGTGCGGATGGAAGCAGTAGTGCGGGATGTGGATCCCCGCCTGCTTCGCGGCGTTGAGGATCGTCGTCCCCTCGGGGACGCTCACCGCCGTCCCGTTGATCGTCAGGGTCGGCATTTCCCCTCCGCGATGTGCCGGTCGAATTCCCCGCGGAACTTCCCGATGAACGACTGGGCGGGCATGGCCGCCGCGTCCGCCAGGGCGCAGATGGTGCGGCCGGACATGTTGTCGCACACGTCGAGGATCAGCTCGACGTCGCCCGGCTTCCCCTCCCCCGCCTCGATCCGCCCCACGATCCGCGCGAGCCAGCCGGTCCCCTCCCGGCACGGCGAGCACTGGCCGCACGACTCGTGCGCGTAGAAGTTCATCAAGACCGAGAGGGCGCGCACCATGCAGGTCCCTTCCGGGATGACGATGACGCCGCAGGTGCCCGCCATCGTGCCCTTCGCCGCCATCGACTCGATGTCGAGCGTCACGTCGATCTCGTCCGCGCGCAGCACCGGCGTGGAGGAGCCGCCCGGGATGACGGCCTTCAGCGCCTTCCCGTCGCGCAGCCCCCCGGCGACGTCGTAGACGACGCTGCGCAGGTTCGCGTTGGCCGGCAGCTCGTAGATGCCGGGGCGCACCACCGGTCCGCTGACCCCGACCAGCCGCGTCCCGCCGTTCTTCTCGCATCCGAGGGCGGCGAAGCGCTCCCCACCGTTCCGGAGGATCCATGGAACATTGGCCAGCGTCTCCACGTTGTTGACGAGCGTCGGGCGCCCGAACGCGCCCACCGCCGCGGGGAACGGGGGCTTGAGCCGCGGCCACCCGCGCTTCCCCTCGAGGGAATTGATCGTCGAGGTCTCCTCTCCGCAGATGTACGCCCCGGCGCCCCGGTGCAGGACGACCTCGAGGTCGAATCCCGACCCGAGGAGGTCCTTGCCCAGGAAGCCGGCGGCGCGCGCCTCCGAAAGCGCCTCCTCGAGAATCCGCGCCTCGCGGGCGTACTCGCCGCGGATATAGATCCAGGCCTCGTGGATCTGCAGGGCGAAGCAGGTGATGGCGATCCCCTCCACCAGGAGGTGGGGGCCCCGGGAGAGGATCAGCCGGTCCTTGAAGGTGCCCGGCTCCCCCTCGTCGGCGTTGACGACCAGCACGCGGGGGCGGGAAAGGTCCTTCGGGAGAAAGCCCCACTTGACGCCCGCGGGGAAGCCGGCCCCGCCGCGCCCGCGGAGGTTGGCCTTCTTCACCTCGTCGACGATCGCCTCCCGGGGCATCGCGACCGCCTTCCGCAGCCCCTCGTACCCCGCCTTGCCGAGGTACCCTTCGAGCCGCCGGAACCCCTCGTCGGCGAAATGCGTCGTGAGGACCGTCTCCATGCGCCTTCCGCTCACTCTCCCGCCCGGAGCCGTTCGATCAGCGCGTCGATCGATTCCGGGGTGAGGTTCTCGTGGTATTCGTCGTTGACCATCATTACGGGGGCCGTCCCGCAGGAGCCGAGGCACTCCGCCATCGACAGGGTGAACATCCCGTCGGGCGTCGTCTCCCCCGGCCGGATCCCCAGCTTCCCCGACACGTGCGCGATGATGTGCTCCGCCCCCATCAGCGAGCAGGAGAGGTTCCGGCAGACCTGGAGGTGGTATCGGCCGACCGGCCCGCGGTTGTACATCGTGTAGAAGGTCGCGATCCCTTCCACGTCCGCCGGGGAGGTGCCCGCCAGCTCCGCAAGGAAGGGGATCGCCTCGTCCGGGACGTACCCCTTCTCCCGCTGCACGACGTGAAGCGCCGGCAGGATCGCGGCCGCCCGGTTCGGGTAGCCCGCGAACAGACGATCCAGCTCGGCCCGCGCGGCCTCCGTCAGCGAAAAGCTCACCGGTCCAGCTCCCCCGCGACGATGTTCACGCTTCCCAGCACGGCGATCATGTCCGCGATCATGTGCCCCTTCACCAGGCGCGGCATCGCCTGGAACAGCGGGAAGCAGGGGGGCCGGACCTTGATCTTCCAGGGGCCGCCGCCTCCCTTGCTGACGATGTAGAACCCCAGCTCGCCGTTGGCCGCCTCGGTCGCGGAGTAGACCTCCCCCGCCGGAACCCGGATCCCCTCCATGATGATCTTGAAGTGGTTCATCAAGGCCTCGATGTTCTCGTACACCTGCTCCTTCGGGGGGAGGAGGAAGCGCGGATCCTCCGCGTTGACGGGCCCGCCGGGCATCCCCGCCACCGCCTGCTCGACGATCCGGATCGACTGCCGCATCTCCTCCATCCGCACCATGTACCGGTCGCACGTGTCTCCTGCCTCGCCCACCGGAACGTCGAAGTCGAACCGGTCGTACACCAGGTACGGATGGTCCTTCCGCAGGTCGAGCGGAACCCCCGCCGCGCGGAGGCACGGGCCGGTGAAACCCATCGCGATCGCGTCCTTCGGGCTGATGGCCCCGATCCCCAGGGTGCGATCGATGAAGATCCGGTTCCGGGTGAGCAGCCGGTTCACGTCGGCGATCCCCTCCGGGATCACGCCGCGGCAGACCGCCAGCACGCGGTCGGTCCAGCCCTCCGGGACGTCGGCCGCCGCCCCGCCGATGCGGGTATAGCTCGTCGTCAGGCGCGCGCCGCACAGCTCCTCGAGGACCTTGTACACCTCCTCGCGGCACTTCCAGAAGTACCAGAAGTTCGTCAGAGCCCCGATGTCGACCATGTTCGTGCCGATGCAGACCATGTGGTCGATGATCCGGGAGAGCTCGGAGACGATGACGCGGATGTATTGGCACCGCTCCGGCACCTCGATCCCGCACAGCTTCTCCACCGCCATCACGTATCCGACGTTGTTCATCAGGGCGGAGCAGTAGTTCAGCCGGTCGGTGTAGGGGACGATCTGCGTCCAGGTGGCGGCTTCCGATTCCTTCTCGAAGCCGCGGTGGAGGTAGCCGAACTCGGGCTCGACGTCGAGGATCGTCTCGCCGTCCAGGACCGTGCGGAGACGGAGCGTGGTGTGCGTCGCCGGGTGGGACGGGCCGATGTTGATGATCATCGGCTCGGACTGCAGGTCCAGCTTCTCCACTATTCCTCCGGCCCGATCGTCGGCTGGCGCCTGTCTTTCGGATAGTCCTTCCGGAGCGGGTGTCCCTGGAACCCCTCGTACATCAGGATCCGCTTGAGGTTGGGGTGGCCACGGAAGACGATCCCGTACATGTCGAACGCCTCGCGCTCGTACCAGTCGATCCCGGGCCACACGGACACCGCGGTGTCGATCGTCGGGTCGTCCTCCGGGAGCCGGACCTTGATCCGCACCCGGTGCTTCTTCTCCAGGGAATACAGGTGGTACACGACCTCGAACCGGGGCTCCTCGCCGAGGTGGTCGACGCCGGTGAGGTCCATCGCGAAGTCGAACAAAGCTTCCGGGTCGTCCCGCAGGAACGCGAGGATCTCCACGATCCGGCCGGGCCGAACCGACGCCGTGTCGTCGCCGAAATCCGAGTGGGTCGCGACGATCTCCGGGCCGAAGGCCCCGGTCAGCCTGTCGAGCACCCGGCTCACCGCGCGCTTCTCACTTGATCGGCCACCTTTCCGAGGCCCGGGGGGCGCCGGTCTCGATGATCTTCTGGATCTGCACCACCGCGTCGATGATCCCTTCGGGGTTCGGCGGGCAGCCGGGGATGTAGACATCCACGGGCATGACCTTGTCGATCCCCTGGAGGACCGTGTAGTTGTTGTAGAAGCCGCCCGACGAGGCGCACGCCCCCATCGAGATCACCCACTTCGGCTCGAGCATCTGGTCGTAGATGCGCCGCAGGACCGGCGCCATCTTGTAGTTGACCGTCCCCGCGACGAGAAGGACGTCCGCCTGCCGCGGCGAGAACCGGACTACCTCCGCGCCGAACCGGGAGATGTCGTAGTGCGTCCCGAGGGCGCCCATCACCTCGATCCCGCAGCAGGCGGTGGCGAAGGTGAGCGGAAACAGGGAGTACTTTCTCCCCCACGCCACCAGCGCATCGAGGGTGGACAGCAGGTAGCCGGGGGATCCGTCCTTCTCGTGTTTCACTGCCACTCCAGAGCGCCTTTTTTCCAGACGTAGAACAGCCCTACGAGCAGGATCCCCGCGAACACGGCCATCTCGATGAATCCCAATATCCCCATCGACCGGAACAGGATCGCCCAGGGGTACAGAAAGGTCGCCTCCAGGTCGAAAATGATGAAGACAAGGGCGACCAGGTAGAACTTCACGGAAACCCGAACCGTGGCGGGGGCCAGCGGATCGACGCCGCATTCGTAAACGTCGTATTTTATCTTGTTGTAGACGCGAGGGCCAGTTTTTTTGGAAAGGACAAGCAAACCGGCCGCGGTTAAAACAGCGATGATCAGAAGAATGAGTACGGGAAAATACGGGTGCGCAAAGTTCGTGGTTTCGAGAAACCCCGACATAAGACCCGCCTTATGTGGCTTGGATTATCGCTGGGTTCGCTTCACCTCCCTCGCTGAATCAGAAAACCAGCATCCGAAGCGAATTGGAAGCGATCCTTGCGACCGGCTCCCAGTATACCCCAAGAATCAGCGTGGGTGCCACAAGAAGGACCACCAGGGCGCGGGGTACCGCCGGAACGGCGATCGCGGAGACGGTCTTGGGCTCGTCGAGGAACATCGAGCGGACGATCCGGGCGTAATAGTACAGGCCGACGACGCTGTTCAGCGCGGCGACGACGACCAGCCAGTAGAGCTCCCGGTTGATGACTTCCGCGAAAAGGTACAGCTTCCCGATGAAGCCGGAAAACGGCGGGATGCCGGTCAGCGCGAACAGGAACACCGCCATCGAGACCGCGACGAAGGGGGCGCGGCTGCCGAGCCCCGCGAAATCCGAGATGTCCTCCCCGTCGGTCGCGTTGCCGACCAGCAGGACGACGTAGAAGGCGCCGAGGTTCATGAACAGGTAGACCACGAGGTAGAAGAGGACGGCCTGGATCCCGGCGGGAGTCAGCAGGACGAACCCCATGAGCATATAGCCGGCGTGGGCGATCGACGAATAGGCCAGGAGCCGCTTGACGTTGTCCTGCTTCACGGCCACCAGGTTCCCGACGGTCATGGTGACCGCGGAAAGGACGGCAAACAGAAACGTCCAGTCGATCGAGGGAGCCGCAAGCTGCCACTCGGGTTCCACGGGGTGCGGCATGGCGAACACCGTGTAGAAGAAGCGGACCAGGACCGCGAACCCGGCGGCCTTGGGGGCGACGGAGAAGAAGGCGGTCGCGGGAGTGGGGGCCCCTTCGTACACGTCGGGGCACCACATGTGGAACGGGACGGCTGCGATCTTGTAGCCGAAGCCCACCGCCACCATGACGCAGGCGAGGAGCATGGGAAGCGTGACCGTATTGGCGGCGACCACGCGGCCGATCTCCCCGATGTGGGTGGAGCCGGCCATGCCGAAGAGCAGCGAGAAGCCGTAGATCATGATTCCGGAGGCGGTGGCGCCGAACACGACGTACTTCATCGCCGCCTCGGTGGAGCGCACTTTCCCCTTGTCGTAGCCCGCCATCATGTACGACGGAATGGAGACGAGCTCCAGAGCGAGGTAGATCATCACGATATCGGTCGACGACGACAGCAGGAACATGCCGAGCAGCGAGGTCATGAGCAGGACGTAGAACTCCACCCGGGTGGTCCCCGCCATCTCCCTGCTGTCGAGCGTCATGAAGATGACCACGACGGTCGCCAGCGCCGTCACGACCTTGAAGAAGACGGCGAAGCTGTCGTACGCGACCATCCCCTCGAACATCGACGCCCCCTTCCCCACGGGAACGATCCCTGCGAGGAGGATCGCGGCGCCGCAGCCGACGAGGGAGAGGTATGCGAACGCGTTGGACCTCGGGTCTTTCGAGGCCACCCGCAGGACGATCAGCAGGAGGATCGTCGCCGTGACGGCGAACTCCGGAAGGAAGTACTGTATGCTGGCCAGATTGCCCAGGAACATCAGTGGCCCCTTTCACAAATATGGCGTAGCACCGAGAGCGTCGATGCGCCGCGCCGGCAAGGCGTGCGACTGAGGCGTACTGGCAAGTACGGCGCAAGGAGCGCAACGAAGCAGGAGCGGATGCAGCGGCGCTCGAATGCAGCCGTATTTGTGAAAGTGGCCACTTAGATCACCGCCTTCACGAGATCGACCAGCCGGACCAGCGAAACGCTCATGAGGTTCACCACGGTCATCGGCCACACGCCGACGAACAGGACCAGGAGGGCCAGCGGGGTGAGGCAGAACATCTCTCTCTTGTTGATCTCTTCAAGGGCCGTGTACTTCGGGTTCAGCGGCCCGAGGAACACCCTCTGGAGCGCCCAGAGGTGGAACGCGGCCACGAAGACGATGCCGATGGCGGAGATGATGACCAGCGTCCGGAAGCTCGGGAAGGAGCCGAGGAACACCATCTGCTCCGCGATGAATCCCGAAAGACCGGGCAGGCCCAGCGAAGCGAAGAACGCGAAGGCGATGTAGCCGGTGTAGATGGGGACGACCGCGCCCAGGCCGCCGAACCCGTCGATCTGGCGGTGGTGCGCCCGGTCGTAGACGACGCCGACCAGGAAGAACAACATGGCGGTGATCAGGCCGTGGGAGAACATCTGCATCGCCGCGCCGACCATGCCCAGCGGCGTCAGCGCCGCCATGCCCAGGAGGCAGAAGCCCATGTGGCTGACGGAGGAGTAGGCGACCAGTTTCTTCAGGTCGGACTGCGCCATGGCGCACAGGGCGCCGTAGATGATGTTGATGACGCCCAGGATCGCCATCGGGACGGCGAAGTACACCGTGACGTCGGGGAAGATCGGGAAGGAGATCCGCATCATGCCGTACGTCCCCATCTTCAGCAGCACGCCCGCCAGGATGACCGAGATGGCGGTCGGCGCCTCGACGTGGGCGTCGGGAAGCCAGGTGTGGAACGGGAAGAGCGGGACCTTGATCGCGAAGCCGATGAACAGGCCGAGGAACAGCAGGACGCGGACATCGAAGCCCTTCAGCCACTCGTTGTGCACGTTCTGCGACATGTAGTGGAGCAGGTTGAAGGTGTGCCTGCCGGTCGCGGGGTCCGTGGTGTTGAAGTACAGGGCCAGCATGACGATGAGCATCAGCACGGAGCCGGCCAGGGTGTACAGGAAGAACTTGATGGCCGCGTATTCCTTCCGGGGGCCGCCCCACACGCCGATGAGGAAGTACATCGGGAGGAGCATGATTTCCCAGAACACGTAGAAGAGGAAGAAGTCGAGGGCGATGAAGGTCCCCATCATGCCGGTCTCGAGCAGGAGGAACAGCGCCATGTAGCCCCGGATCTTCTTCTCGATCCCGAAGGAGCCGATGACCGCGAGGAACGACAGAAGGGCCGTCAGGAGGATCATGGGAACCGAGATCCCGTCGGCGCCGACGAAGTACTCGACGTTGATGCTGGGGATCCAGGTGTATTTCTCGACGAACTGGAAGGAGTCCGCCGTGTTGACGCCCGGCAGGCTCCGGTCGTAGATGGAGAACAGGCGGACCGCGAGGAGCAGGGGCAGGAACGTCGCGACCGCGGCGATCCCCTTGATCACCTCGTCCTTCCCCTTGGGCACGCAGAGGATCAGCACCGCCCCCAGGAGAGGCAGGAACGTCATGTACGTCAGGATGTGACTATCAAAGTAACCCACGAAGGACCACCTCCGTTCTTATAAAGCTCTCAGCAGGAAAATGACGAGCGCGCCGCCGGCCAGGATGAACACGTAGTGGTACAGCTTGCCTGTCTGGATCCGGCGAAGAATCGAACCGCTACCGATCGTGACATCGGCAACCCCGTTCACGGCGCCGTCGATCACGCCGTTGTCGAACTTGCCTACGAGGAAGGATAAAAAGACGCCGAGCTGCGCGGTAAGGTTCACCAGGCCGTCGACCACGTTGTTGTCGAACCAGGCGCAGCCCCGCGAGAATGCCTTGGAGCCGTTGATGACGGTGGCCTCGTACAGCTCGTCGAAGTACCACTTGTTGAGCGAGAAGTTATAGAGCCCCTGGAACCTCTCGGCCGTGGCCTTGGGGTCCACCCAGCCGAACATGTAGATCCCGAAGGCGAGGAGGATGCCGAGGGCGCCGACGGCCACCGAGGAGTACATGGCGTACGTATGCGCCGTGTGCGCGAGATGCTCGTCGTGAGCGGCGTCGTGCGCTTCCGCGTGCGCCGGGGCCGCATGCTCCACGGAGGCCGGGGCGGCATGCTCCGCCGGGGCCGGGGCGGGAGGCGCCGCTTCCTGCGCCGCAGGGGCGGCCGCAGGGGGAGCCGCCTCGTGGGCGGCGGGAGCCGCGGGCTCCGGGGCGTGCGCCGCGGAAACGGCGGCGACGCTGGCAACGGTCTTCGGCTTCACGACCAGCTTCCCGAACCAGGGTTCGAACCAGATGGAGAAGGACAGCACCGCCAGAATGATCAGCGGGATCGTCATGTTCGGCGGAGACTCGTGCGCGTGGTCGTACTTGTGGTGGTCCCTGGGGGTCCCGAAGAAAGTCAGGATCACCATGCGGAACATGTAGAATGCGGTCATCCCGGCCGTCAGCAGCGTGATGAAGAACAGGGGGTAGTGCTGGGGGTTCCTCATCCCGAACTCGAGGGCCGCCGCCAGGATCATGTCCTTGGAGTAGAAGCCCGAGAACAGGGGTACGCCGGCGATCGCAAGGGTGGCGATGAGGAAGGTGTAGAAGGTGATCGGCATCTTCTTGCGCAGGCCGCCCATCTCCTGGATGTCCTGGCTGTGTACGGCGTGGATCACCGAGCCGGAGCCGAGGAACAGGCACGCCTTGAAGGCCGCGTGGGTCGTGAGGTGCGCCAGCCCCGCCGTGTAGCCGCCGACCCCCAGCCCAAGGACCATGAAGCCGAGCTGGGAGCAGGTCGAGTAGGCGAGCACTTTCTTGATGTCGTTCTGCGTCAGGGCGATCGTGGCGGAGATGAACAGCGTGATGAGCCCGAAGTACGCGATGACGAGGAATGCGTCCGGGGTGAACATCGGGAAGACCCGGCCGACGAGGTAGACGCCGGCCGCGACCATCGTGGCGGCGTGGATCAACGCGGAGACCGGCGTGGGGCCTTCCATGGCGTCGGGGAGCCAGACATGCAGGGGGAACTGCGCGGACTTGCCGATGGCGCCGCAGAAGATCCCGATTCCCGCGAAGGTCAGGAGGGAGCCGGACAGCTTCCCGGCGCCGATGGCCTCGAACACCTGGTCGAAACCGAGGACCCCGCAGGTCGCGAAGACGATCATGATCCCGACGAGGAAGCCGTAGTCGCCCACCCGGTTGACGACGAACGCCTTTTTCCCCGCATCGGAGGCCGACTTCTTCTCGAACCAGAACCCGATCAGCAGGTAGGAGGAGAGGCCGACCAGTTCCCAGAAGACGAACATGAAGAAGAAGCTCTCGGCGAGGACCAGCCCGAGCATCGAGAACGAGAAGATCGACAGGTACGCGAAGAACCGGTTGTACCGGGGATCTCCGTGCATGTACCCGACGGAGTACAGGTGCACCAGCGTCGAGACCAGGGTGACCACCACGAGCATGATCGCGGTGACGTTGTCCACCAGGATGCCGACGTTGAGCGAGAAACGGTCGGTGATGGACAGCCAGGGGTAGACGACGTGGTACCGGAAGTTCGGGTCGAACGCCTGGAGAACCTCGATGAGAATGCCGATGGCCATGACCAGGGCCGTTGCGATGGTGGCCAGCGAGACCCAGTCGCCCTTCCGGGGCAGCCGCTTGCCGAAGAAGATGTTGATGAGGAAGGAGGCCAGCGGCAGGAACGGGATGATGTATGCGTATCGGATCAACGGTCTACCCTTTCAGCCGGTCGGCGGTGTCCACTTCCACCGATCCCGTATTCGCGTACAGCCGCAGGAAGATGGCCAATGCGACGGCGGACTCCGCGGCCGCCAGGACGATGACGAAGACCGCGAAGATCTGCCCCCCCATCACGCCGGAAAAGTAGTGCGCGAAGGCCACGAAGTTGATGTTCGCGGCGTTCAGAATGAGCTCGACGCCCATGAGGACCGCCACCCCGTTGCTGCGGGTCATCACGATGTAGAGGCCGCAGCAGAAAAGCGCCGCGCTGACGATGAGGAACGCCTGGAGCGTCATCATTATTTCGCGTCCTCCTGGTCCTCGGCCGGCCGGGAAGGCCGGGAAATCATGGCCGCCCCGATGAGCGCCGCGAGGAGAAGCACGGAAGCGACCTCGAAGGGGAGCAGGTACTGCGTCATCACGAGCTCCCCGATGCCGGCGGTCGTGGGAAGATACTGGCCCGGCCTCACCTTGAACGGCGTCGTCACGGCGGTCAGCGCAAGAATCCCGAAGATGCACAGGCAGATCACCGCGGCGGGAAGGCGGAAGCGGGACGGGTTGCTGATGCTCGCGGTGTGGATCCGATTCGACAGGAAGACCGCGAACAGCATGAGCATCATGATGCCGCCGACGTAGACCAGCATCTGCGTGGCGGCGAGGAAGTCGGCGGAGAGGAAGAGGTAGATCCCCGCCACGCCGATCAGCGCGAACAGGAGCGCGACGGCCGTATGGATGATGTTCGGAAGGATGCAGACCAGGACGGCCGCCCCGACCGTGAGCGCCGCCACGCCGAGAAACAGGATGTCCGACGGAAAGTTGATGCCGCTCAGGCTCATTTCTTCTCCCCCCCGGCGGGGTCCGCCGGCGCGGCCGGCGGTTTGGCGGCGGCTTCCGCCGCTTTCGCCGCAGCCGCCTTCGCCAGCTCCTCGGCATGACGGGCGATGCGCGCCTTGATCGTCTCCAGGTCGTCCAGGACGAACTCGACGATGCACTCCT
>JBFLWB010000140.1 GCA_040758155.1 Thermodesulfobacteriota bacterium | reverse complement strand
AGGACGTCCTCATCCGTTACGCCCGCATGAACGGCCGCAACGCGCTGTGGATCCCGGGCATGGACCACGCCGGCATCGCCACGCAGAACGTGGTCGAGCGGGAGCTCAAGAAGGAAGGAAAGACGCGCCAGGAGCTGGGCCGGGAGGCCTTCATCGCGCGCGTATGGAAATGGAAGGAGCAGAGCGGCGGGACGATCCTGCGGCAGTTGAAGCGCCTCGGAGCCGCCTGCGACTGGGACAGGGAACGGTTCACGATGGACGAGGGGCTGTCCCGGGCCGTCAAGGAGGCGTTCGTCCGCCTGTACAGGAAGGGGCTCATCTACAAGGGGCGCTACATCATCAACTGGTGCCCCCGCTGCCGCACGGCGCTTTCCGACCTCGAGGTGTCCTTCGAAGAGAAGAAGGGAGCGCTCTGGCACATCCGCTACCCGGGGTGGTCCGGCGGCGAAGGCGTCGTCGTCGCCACGACGCGCCCGGAGACGATGCTGGGCGACACCGCCGTCGCGGTGAACCCGAAGGACGAGCGGTACGCGGGGAGGATCGGGGAGACGCTGCGCCTCCCGCTGATGAACCGCCCGATCCCGCTTCTCGCCGATCCGATGGTCGACCGGGAGTTCGGCACCGGCGCGGTGAAGATCACCCCCGCCCACGACCTGAACGATTTCGAGGTGGCGAAGAGGCACGAGCTCCCCTCCGTCCGGGTGATCGACGAGTCCGGGAAGATGACGGCCGACGCCGGCGCCTACGCGGGGATGGACCGGTTCGCCTGCCGGGAGGCCGTGGTCGCGAAGCTGAAGGAGGAGGGGCTGCTGGCCGGCGAGGAGCCGTACGTCCACAACATCGGCCACTGCTACCGGTGCCAGACGGTGGTTGAGCCCGCCGAGAGCATGCAGTGGTTCGTGAAGGCGAAGCCGCTGGCCGAGCCCGCCATCGAGGCGGTCCGGAAGGGCGAGACCCGCATCGTCCCGGCCCAGTGGGAAAAGACGTACTTCGAGTGGATGGAGAACATCCGCGACTGGTGCATCTCCCGGCAGATCTGGTGGGGGCACCGGATCCCCGCGTACCACTGCGATGCCTGCGGGAAGACCGTCGTGGAGGTCGAGGCCCCTTCGAAGTGCCCGTTCTGCGGCGGAAAGGAGCTCAAGCAGGAGGAGGACGTCCTCGACACCTGGTTCTCCTCCGGGCTGTGGCCCTTTTCCACGATGGGATGGCCGGAAAAGACGCCGGAGCTCCAGCGGTACTATCCGACCTCGGCGCTGGTGACCGCGTTCGACATCCTCTTCTTCTGGGTCGCCCGGATGATGATGATGGGGATCGAATGCATGGGGAAGGTCCCCTTCCGCGACGTGGTGATCCACGCCCTCGTGCGGGACGCAAAGGGCGAGAAGATGAGCAAGACCCGGGGGAACGTCATCGATCCGCTCGAGATCATCGACCGGTTCGGCACGGACGCCTTCCGGTTCACCCTCGTGGCGCTGGCCGCCCAGGGGCGCGACATCCGGATGTCGGACGAGCGGGTCGAGGGATACCGGAACTTCATGAACAAGCTGTTCCAGGCGGGGCGGTTCGTCCTGATGCACGTGGACGGGACGACGGTCAGGAAGCTCCCGCCCGACCCGTCTGTGGTGGACCGGTGGATGCTTTCCCGCCTCCAGCGGGTCATCGACGAGATCCGCAAGGGGATCGAGGAATACCGGTTCAACGACGCCGGGTCCGCGTACTACCAGTTCGTGTGGCACGAGTTCTGCGATTGGTACCTAGAGATGATCAAGCCTGCGCTCGATGCCGAGGCGGACGACCGGGTGCGGGAACGTCAGCGGTCGGTCCTCCTGCACGTGTACGAGACGATCCTCGCCCTCGGGCATCCCTTCATCCCCTTCATCACGGAAGAGCTCTGGCATTCCCTCCCGGGGGAGCGCGGCCTTCTGTACGACCGGAAATACCCGGCCGCCGCCGCCTCCCTCGCCGACGCGGACGTCGAGGAGGACATGGGGCACCTGATGGAGGTCATCCGCGCCGTCCGCAATATCCGCAGCGAGCTGAACGTCCCGCCGGCGAAGAAGGTGGAAGTCCGCCTGAAGGGGGAGGCCGGGGAGCTGAACTTCCTCAGGGAGCATGAGGACATCCTGCGGCGGCTGGCCCGCGCGGACCGGGTCGCCTACGCCGACGCCGACTACATCCCCGTCGAAGACGCCACGGCGGTCGTCAACGACATCGAGGTCTGCATGCCGCTGGCCGGGCTGATCGACTTCGACCAGGAGGCAAGGCGCCTGGGGAAGGAGATCGAGAAGGGGAAAGCGGAGCTCGCGCGCGTCATGGGACAGCTCGGAAACGGGAAGTTCGTGGAGAACGCTCCCGAGGACATCGTGGAGGCGCTGCGCGAACGGCAGGCCGCCCTCGAGACGAAGCTGGGGAAACTCGGGAAGAACCTCGAGCTGGTGAGCCGATACCTGTCGTGATCCCGCGGGAGCGCTACGACCGGATCGTCCGGGACGCCCTCCTGGAGGACGCCCCCTTCGGAGATCCTTTCGGAGAGGCGATTTCCGGGGACGGATCGGGGATTTTTTTCTGCCGGGGCGCCGGGGTGTTCTGCGGGGGTCTCGTGGCGCAGGAGGTGTTCCGCCAGGTCGATCCGTCGGTCGTCGTCTCGTTCGTCCCGGAGGGGCGGCGGGTGGCCGCCGGGGACCGCGTCGGAGAGGCCTCCGGCCCCGTTGCGTCGCTCCTGCGCGCGGAGCGGACGGCCCTCAACTTCCTTCAGCGTCTGTCCGGGGTGGCCACGACGACGTCGCTCTTTGTCCGGAGGACCGCCGCGCACGGGACCCGCATCCTCGACACGCGGAAGACCACCCCGCTCCTGCGCAACCTCGAGAAATACGCCGTCCGCGTCGGGGGAGGTACGAACCACCGGTTCTCCCTGTCGGACGGCATCCTGATCAAGGAGAACGGCATCCGGGCGGCCGGCGGGATCGGGGCGGCGGTCGACGCGGCGCGACGGGCCGCCCATCACCTCGTCCGGATCGAGGTGGAGGCGGAAACGCTCGAAGAGGTCGAGGCCGCGGTGGCCGCGGGCGCTGACGCGGTCCTGCTGGACAACATGAAGGCCCCGACGGTCCGGGAGGCGGTGGCCCGCTTCGGCGGCAAGGTCTTCCTCGAGGCATCCGGAGGGATCCACCTGGGAAACGTGGAGGAGTATGCCGCGACGGGCGTCGCCGCGATCGCCGTGGGGGCGATCACGCATTCCGCTCCCGCCCTCGACATCTCCTTCGAGCTGTCCGCTTGATCCCGACCCGTTCGATACGCACCTTCCTGTTTCCGCTCCTCCTCCCGCTCCTTTTCCCCGCATCGGCGGGCGCCCTGGACGGGTATGCCGTCTACGAGGGGACGGCGGCGATCGTCAACAAGGAGGTGCTGTTCCTGTCCGACGTGCATCGCGAGCGATGCTTCCTGCGGTGCGCGGCGATGGCCGGGAGCCGGCCGGAGGAGCTTTCCATCGGAGAGGCCCGCGACCGGTTGATCTCCGACACGCTGGCGCTGCAGGAGCAGGAAAAGCTCCAGCTCGGACAGGTGGACAACGCCGCGCTGGCGGAAGCGGCGCGGGAAGCGGCCGGCAGGACGGAGGCGTGCGCCTCTCCCTGCCGGGAGGGGATCTCCCGGCGGCAGGTCTCGGACTGGGTGAAACGGCAGCTCCTCGTGCGCGAGTTCCTGAAGCAGCGCGTGGGCGCGTTCATCGATGTCAAGGAAGACGAGGTCCGCAGGGAATACCAGCGCCGGCTCGTGCAGGGGGATGCCGCGCCGGGATTGACCGAGGGGAAGGTGCGGGAGGAGCTGCTGGCGGAAAAGATCGACCGGGAGATCCGAAACTGGTATTCCCGCGCCGCATCGAAATCCTCGATCACGCTGTCGCCGCTGGAGGAGAAATGAACGGGACCTACGCGCTCACCATCCGGGGGTCGTTCGCCGCCGCGCACCGGCTGAAGGAATACCGCGGCAACTGCGAGCGGCTGCACGGGCACAACTGGCGGGTCGAGGTCACCGTCGAGTCCGGCGTGCTGGACGAGCAGGGGATCGCCATCGATTTCCGGGCGATCAAATCGGCGCTCGCAGAGCTGCTCGCCCGCTTCGACCACATGTACCTGAACGACGTCCCCCCCTTCGACGGGATGAACCCGTCGTCGGAGAACCTCGCCCGGCACCTGTTCGAGGAGATGGAGAAGCGGATGCCCGCGCCCGTGCGGGTCGCGCGCGTCGCCGTGTGGGAGTCCGAGGACGCCCGCGCGGAGTATTCCCGGGGAATCTGAAGGGCGGGGGCGGGGCTACTTCTTCGCCGCGAGCGCGTCGTTCAGCCCGGCCAGCAGCGCATCCAGGTCGATCCCGTGCACCTTGGCGCCGTGCTCGAGGTTTTCGAACTCGGAAAGCTGGCACTGCATGCAGTCGATCCCGAACCGCCGGAAGACGGGGATCGTCTGCGGGAACTTCCTCAGGATCTCCTCGATCTTCATTTCCTTCCGGATCATGGACGGTCTCCCTCCGGGAATCATCATGAATATTAACATGGCTTATGCCGGGCCGGGCTCAAGGAACCGGAGGGACGGGGCGAAGGGAATCCTCCCGTACTTCGCCGCCAGCCGGAAGAAGAGGGAGAGCCCCTCCGTTTCCTCGTCGAGATCGTAGGAGAGGCAGCGCCAGTAATCCTCCCGGAACTTCGCGGGGATCCATCCGGGGCCGCCCCACGGGTATTCCCCGCGGCGGATCGATTCCTGGACGGACCGCTTGGCGTCGATCAGCGCCGCGGCGAACCGGGAAAGCGGTTCCCTTGCCTGCCCTTCCCACGCCGCGCGGGAGGCGATCCACAGGGAGAAGACGAACGGCTTCCCGGTTTCCCGCGTCCACCATTCCCCCATGTCGGTGACGTGCGGCGCGGTCCCTTCGACGGCCGCGCGGATGGCCTCGTCGCCGATGGCGAGATACGCCGGGTGGGAGCGCAGCGCTTCCGCAGGCGGAAGGGACGTGGTCACGAGGGCGTTCCTGCGCCCGAGCGATTCGCCCAGCAGGATCTCGAGAAGGGCTACCGAAGTGGCGGACGCGCCCGTCACCGCGATCGGGTCCGGAGGGAGCTGCCGGAGCGGCCCGTTCGAGAGGAGGAGGACGCTCATCACGCGGGTGCGCGAAGCGACGGAGATCCCGGGGCAGAGGATGTACAGGTCGGGGCGCACGGCGTACTCGATGGAGGAGTTCGGAGAGAGATCCAGGCCGCCCGCCCGCATCAGGAGGTTCAGCTCGGAAGGGTGGCCGTCCACGAACAGGGCTTCGCCCGCGGCGCGGGAGCCCTGCAGCGCGTGGAAGATGGGTATGAGGTTCGCGTAGGGGATGCACCCGACGCGCAACGCGGTGATTTCGGCCAACAGCTCCTCGGACGGATCGCCGGATTTCCGGGCCATTGTAGCACGCGGCCGCGGAGGAGTCGCCGGCCCGCATTTCTCACCAGCGTCCGTAGCGAGGCGGTGGAGACGGGCGTGGGTCGCTCCCGGCCATCCTGGCCTCCGCGGCATACCGCCCTCCTTGGCGGCACTACAAGGCGTCGCGACCGAGCGCCCCACTCCCGGGAAAGAAACGCTCCCTGGGGTACCCCCGGACGCCGGCACCATCATGCCGTTCCCGGCGGGAGGGGCACAACGCAGTAGGTGTGCCCGTATCCGCCGCCGCAGCAGGAGGCTGGTGAGAAATGCGGGCAGGGACGCCTTGACGACCGCCGCCGAAATCCCAATAATGAGCCGAAAACGATGCGTTCGGGGCGGATTTGCGGGTCGTCGCCGGAAGGTGGAAGGGAAGGACGCTGCGCGCGCCGCGCGGGATGGCGGTCCGGCCGACGACCGACCGGGTGCGCGAGGCGGTCTTCTCGGTCCTGGGCGAGCGGGTCGTCGGGTCGAGGGTGCTGGACCTGTTCGCCGGGACGGGCGCCATGGCCATCGAGGCGCTCTCCCGGGGGGCCGCAACCGCCGTGCTGGTGGAATCGTTCCCCCCGGCGGTCGAAGCGGTGAAGGCGAACCTCGCTGCCGTCGGCGCCCCGCAGGCGGCATGCCTTTCCATGGATTACCGGAAGGCGCTGCGGAGGCTGGCGGCCGGGGGGGAGAAGTTCTCCCTCGTGTTCCTCGACCCCCCTTACGGAAAGGGGCTGCTCGAGCGGGCGGGGGAGGAGATCCGCCGGGCGGGGATCCTCGACCCCGGCGCGATCGTGGTCGCGGAAAGCGCCGCCAGGGAGGCGGCGCCGGCGCCGGGCGGATGGATCCGGGTTTCCGAGAAACGATACGGAGACACCCGCGTCTCATTTTTCGAGGTCCCTTGAGGAGGCCGGATGAGGACTACCGCCGTCTATCCCGGATCGTTCGACCCGCCGACCAACGGGCACCTGGACATCATCGAGCGCTCCTCGAGGATGTTCGCCCGCGTGGTCGTCGCCGTGGCGCTCAACATACGGAAGGACGCCATGTTCACCCCGGCCGAGCGCGTACGGATCCTCAGGACGCTGACATGCCGCTGGAAGAACGTGGAGGTCGACTCCTTCAGCGGCCTGCTGGTCGATTACGCCAGGGAGCAGGAGGCGCGCGTCCTGGTGCGGGGCTTGAGGGCCATCTCCGATTTCGAATACGAGTTCCAGATGGCGCACATGAACAAGAAGCTGGCGCCGGAGATCGACACCGTCATGCTGATGACGGGCGAGAAGCATTCGTACATCAGCTCGAACATCGTGAAGGAGATCGCGAAATTCGGGGGAAGGATCGACGACCTGGTGCCCTCCGAGGTACGGGATATCGTACTCCAAAAGATGAAAGGAGCAAGGCGCAGATGAAGCTCGCGAAGAGGGTCGGCAAGATCCAGCCTTCGGCGACTCTGGCGATCACCAACAAGGCCAAGCAGATGAAGGCCCAGGGAATCGACGTCGTCGGTTTCGGGGCGGGGGAGCCGGATTTCGACACTCCGGACAACATCAAGGCCGTCGCCAAGAAGGCGCTGGACGACGGGTACACGAAGTACACGCCGGTCCCGGGGTCCCCGGAGCTGAAGGACGCCGTCATCGCGAAGCTGAAGCGGGACAACGGCCTGACGTACCAGCGGGAGAACGTCATCGTTTCGGTGGGGGCGAAGCATTCGATCTACAACGTGGCCCAGGCGTTCCTCGAGGAGGGGGACGAGGTGATCATCCCCGCGCCCTACTGGGTCTCCTACCCGGACATCGCCCTGCTGGCGGGCGCAACCCCCGTGATCGTCGAGGCGAAGCAGTCCACGGGGTTCAAGATCACCCCGGGGCAGCTCACCAACGCCATCACGCCGAGGACCAAGCTCCTCGTGCTGAACAGCCCCTCCAACCCCACGGGCGCCGCCTACTCGAAGGCGGAGCTCGAGGCGCTGGCGCAGGTCGTCGTAAAGAACGACATCACGGTGCTGTCCGACGAGATCTACGAAAAGCTGGTGTACGACGGCTTCCGGTTCGTCTCCATCGCGTCGCTGGGCGAGGAGATCCGGAAGCGGACGATCCTCGTCAACGGCCTGTCCAAGTCCCACTCGATGACCGGATGGAGGATCGGATACGTCGCCGCGGAAAAGGACCTCGTCGCCGCGATGACCAACATCCAGTCCCAGAGCACGAGCAATCCCGTTTCGTTCTGCGACAAGGCCTCCATCGAGGCGCTCAACGGGCCGCAGGATTTCATGAAGCAGTGGATCGAGGAGTTCGACCGGCGGCGCCGATACATCGTCGAGCGGCTCAACGCGATGCCAGGCGTCAGGTGCCTGCTTCCGCAGGGGGCCTTCTACGTGTTCCCGGACTTCTCCGGCTGCTACGGGAAGAAAACGCCGTCGGGCAAGACGATCAACGGCTCGGCCGACTTTGCGGATTACCTGCTGGCGGACCACAAGGTGGCGTCGGTTCCCGGCGTCGCGTTCGGCGACGACGCCTGCCAGCGGCTCTCCTACGCCACGTCGATGAAGAACATCGAGAAGGGGATCGACCGGATCGAGGAGGCCGTCAAGGCGCTGTCGTAAGGCACGGGCGACAGAGGGGGACATACTTCGCTTCAAACGCGGGATGAAGGGGAAGTGTGTCCTCCGCCAGTTCACATCGGTCGCTTCCCGGTTTTTTTGAAAATGTAGTAATCGCGGAGAATCTTCGCGTGGTCGAAGGCGATGGGAGAGGGCAGGTCCCCCTCGCCGAACAGGCGCGCCTCCGCGGCGTCGTCGGCGCCGGCGGGGCTTCCTTCCGCCCTGCCGATGTAGACCGTCGAGATCGTGTGGAACCGCGGGTCCCGCGAAGGATCGGAGTAGACGCCGAGCAGCGCGACGAGCTCCACGGAGAGCCCCGTTTCCTCCAGGGCCTCCCGGACGGCAGCGGACTCCGCCGCTTCCCCTTCCTCGATGAACCCTCCCGGGATGGCCCATCCCTCGGGAGGGTTCTTCCTGCGGACGAGGACGATGCGGTCCCCCACCTCGATGATCATGTCGGCGGTGGGGAGCGGATTGCGAAACGCCATGAGTCCTCCCGCCTCGCGCCGATTTCGGCGCGGGTAATTTGTGTTATAAAACTTAATATGGATTTCGGCAATCCCGCAGCGATTTTCGTCTCTTCCTTCATCATCGCCTTGTCGGGGGCGCTGATGCCCGGCCCCCTGCTGGCCGTCACTGTCCGGCACGCGTCGCGCGGGAGCTTCTCCGCCGCGCCGCTGCTGGTCCTGGGCCATGCCGCGCTCGAAGGGGCGCTGGTCCTGTTCCTGCTGCTCGGCCTGACGGAATGGATCCGCGGGGAAGCGGCGACGATCGCGATCGCCCTGGCGGGGTGCGGCATGCTCCTCCGGATGGCGCTGGGGATGGCGCGGGAAGCCGCGACGCTGCGGCTCGACGCGGGGAACGCGGGTGCGGGAGATGCGGCGCCTGCCGGGAGTCTGCGCCCCTTCCTCGACGGGATCGTCACCTCCGTGTCGAACCCGTACTGGTCCCTCTGGTGGGCGACGATCGGGCTGGGCTACCTGCTGCTCTCACGCGGCCGGGGCCCGGAGGGGGTCCTCGCATTTTTCGCGGGGCACATCCTCGCGGACGCGGCATGGTATCTCTTCGTCGGGACGGCGGTCTCGGCCGGCAGGGGATGGTTCACCGACCGGGCGTACCGCGCCGTCGTCTGCGCCTGCGCCGCGTTCATCGCGTTCTTCGCCCTGTCTTTCGGCTATCTCGGCGTGACGCGTCTCATCCGTTTCCTGTAAGTCGTCGCAGACATCTCCCGGGGAGGACGGCGCATGAAGGCGGTCGTGATGGCGGGAGGCTTCGGCACGAGGCTTCGGCCGCTCACCGAGAAGCTTCCGAAACCGATGGCGTTCGTGGCGAACCGCCCGATGATGGAGCACGTCGTCCGCCTCCTCGCGAAGCAGGGGATCCGCGACCTCGAGGTGCTCCTGTACTTCTTCCCCGAAAAGATCAGCTCCTGCTTCGGCGACGGCTCCCCCTGGGGCGTCGCGATGAACCACGTCACCGCCGAGGCGGATTACGGCACCGCCGGGGCGGTCAAGGGGTCCGAGTCCCGCCTGACGGAAACCTTCCTGGTGATCAGCGCGGATATCATCACCGACTTCGACCTCACCCGCGCCGTCGCGTTCCACAAGGAGCGGCAGGCGGCCGTCACCATCGTCCTCACGCGCGTCCCCAACCCGCTCCAGTACGGGATCGTCATCACGGAAGATGACGGGCGCATCGTCCGGTTCCTCGAGAAGCCCGGCTGGGGGGAGGTGTTCTCCGACACCATCAACACGGGGATCTACATCATCGAGCCCGAGGTGCTTTCCCTCATCCCTCCCAAGAAGAACTTCGATTTCAGCAAGAACCTTTTCCCGACGATGCTCCAGCGGGGGGACCGCCTGTTCGGGTACGTCGCGGAAGGGTACTGGAAGGACGTGGGGAACCTCGACGAGTACCTGAACGTCCACCTCGACATCCTCGCGGGGAAGGTCCGGATCGACTTCGACGGAACCCGGGCGGGCGACAGGCCCGTCTGGATCGGGGAGAACTCCCGGGTCGATTACACGGCCGAGCTGGAGAACGTTCTGCTGGGCAGGGACTGCACGGTCGGCGCCGGCGTCACCCTGAAGAACGTCGTCGCAGGGGACGGCTGCGTAGTCGAGGACGGTTCGGTGATTCAGTCCTCCGTGCTCTGGCCGCGGGTCGCCGTGGGCAAGGGGGCGCGGATCCACGAGAACATCGTCGGCTCCGACGCCCGGGTCCGCAACGGCGCATTCCTCGCGGAGCGCGCGGTGATCAGCGACCATTGCAGCATCGGGACGGACGCGGTCGTCAAGGCCAACGTCAAGGTGTGGCCCCACAAGGTCGTGGAGGACGGCGCGGTCCTGTCCTCCTCCCTCATCTGGGGGGAGAAATGGGCGCGCTCCCTCTTCGGCGCCTACGGCATCGTCGGCCTCGCCAACATCGAGATCTCGCCGGAGTTCGCGGCGAAGCTCGGCGCCTCCTACGCGGCGACGTTCGGCCGGAAGGTGGTCCTTTCCACCAGCCGCGACAGCCACAAGGTCTCCCGGATGATCAACCGCGCCATCATGACGGGCATGCTCTCCGTCGGCGTCGACGTCCACGATTACGGCGTGACCCCGCTGCCGGTGGTGCGTTACCTCTCCCGGTCCCACCGGGACGAGCGGGGAGGCGTCCACACCCGGAAAAGCCCGTACAACCCTTCCTTCGTGGACCTCAAGTTCTTCGACGACTCCGGGCTCGACCTGTCCATGGGGGCGGAGAAGGGGATCGAGAGCCTGTTCTTCCGGGAGGATTTCGTCCGCGCCGAGATCGAGGAGACGGGAGTGATCACCTTCCCGGTCGGCGGATTCGACAGCTACGTCGACGGCTTCCTGAAGAGCGTGGACACGTCGGCGATCGCCGCCCGCCACTACAACATCGTCCTGGACTACTCCTACGGCTCCTCCTCGGTCATCTTCCCCCGGATCCTCGGACGGCTGGGCATCGAGACCGTGGCGCTGAACGCCATCCTCGACGCGTCGCGCATCACGCGGACCCGGGAGGAGTTCGACAAGGGGATCCATCACCTCGCGGCGATCGCCCGCTCCCTGAACGCCGACCTCGGCGTGATGCTCGACACCGGCGGGGAGAAGATCTTCCTCGTGGACGAGAAGGGGGACCTGCTCTCCGACGAGACGGCGCTCCAGGTG
Source organism: Thermodesulfobacteriota bacterium (assembly GCA_040758155.1). Taxonomy (NCBI): domain Bacteria; kingdom Pseudomonadati; phylum Thermodesulfobacteriota; species Thermodesulfobacteriota bacterium. The sequence continues at coordinate 49,178 of JBFLWB010000140.1, read as the reverse complement.
GTCTGCCTCCTCGCATGCCGGCAGGCGAGGCAGGGACGGGTGGGCGTCCCCGTCACGGCTTCTCGAAACATCGAGAAGATCGCCGCCCGGTTCGGGATGGACGTCATCCGGACTCGGACACTGCCGCGCTCGGTGATGGAGACGGCGGCCGGCGAAGGGATGGTCTTTGCCGGGGACGGCTCGGGCGGGTTCATATTCCCCCGGTTTCAGCCCGCCTTCGACGGCATGTACGCCATCGTGAAGATCATGGAGCTTCTCGGGGAGGGGGGGCAAAGGATCCACGATGTCCTCCGGGAGATCCCCCCCACCACGCTGATCCACCGGAACGTGCCGTGCGCGTGGGAGCACAAGGGCGCCCTGATGCGCATGCTGGCGCTGCACGCCAAGGGGAAGCCCAGCCAGTTCATCGACGGGGTGAAGGTGTTCGAGGGAGAGGACTGGGCGCTGGCCTACCCGAGCCAGGACGAGGCGTACTTCCACCTGGTGGTGGAGGCCGGAGACCGGGGGGCCGCCCTGCAGATGGCGGACCATTATGCAGAGCTGTTCCGCGCCTGGAGCGGCCAGATATGAGCGAGGAGCCGCCGCTCCGCGTCCTGGTGCTCGAGGTCGGGGCGCTCGCGGAGAACGCCTACATCGTGGGGCACCCCGCGAGCGGGCGCGCGGTCGTGATCGATCCGGGGGACGACGGGGAGGAGATCCTCCGGCTGCTGACGGAGGAGGGGCTGACCCTGGAGAAGATCCTGATCACCCACGGCCATTTCGACCACGTGGGCGGGATCCGGTTCCTGAAGGAGCGGACGGGCGCGGCGGTTTACATCCACCCCGACGAGGTCGGCCGGATGCTGGCGGCGCCGCGGCAGGGGGCGATGTTCGGGCTCGGCGTTCCCGAGCCTCCCCCGCCCGACGTGCTGGTGAACGAGGGGGACGTCGTCCGGCTCGCGGACCAGGAGTTCCGCGTGCTGCACACTCCCGGCCATTCCCCCGGGCACGTCTCCTTCGTGGCGGGGGGGATGGCGTTCGTGGGGGACCTGATCTTCGCCGGCTCCGTGGGGCGGACCGATCTCCCGGGAGGGTCCTACGCGGAGCTGATGCGCGCCATCCGGGAGAAGATCCTCGTCCTGCCGGACGATACGATCCTCCTTCCGGGGCACGGCCCCGCCACGACGGTGGAGCAGGAGAAGCGGAGCAATCCATTCCTTACCGGGGAGGCGTGAGGCCATGACCACGCTGGCGGGCAGGCAGGTCGTTCTCGGGGTGACCGGGGGGATCGCGGCGTACAAGGCGTGCGAGATCGTCCGGGAGCTCCGGAAGGAGGGCGCGAACGTCGTCGTCGTCCTGACCGCGGCGGGGAGCCAGTTCATCACGCCGCTCACGCTGCAGACGCTTTCGAAGAACCCGGTCCACACCGACATGTTCAACCTCATCAGCGAGTCCGAGATCGGGCACATCTCCCTCGCCCAAAGGGCGCAGCTCCTGCTGATCGCGCCCGCCACCGCCAACATCATCGGGAAGATCCGCAACGGCATCGCCGACGACCTCCTCTCCACGGTCGCGATGGCCACCACGGCCCCGATCCTGCTCGCCCCCGCGATGAACAGCGAGATGTACGCCTCCCCGGCGGTCCGGGAGAACGTCGAGGTCCTCCTCGATCGTGGCGTTACGCTCATCGATCCGGACGAGGGCGACCTGGCGTGCGGCACCGTGGGCCCCGGCCGGCTGGCGGACACGGGGAAGATCCTGGAGATGGCGCGGATCCTCCTGGCGGACAAGATCCTCAAGGGGAAGAAGGTGGTCGTCGCGGCCGGTCCGACGGTCGAGGACATCGATCCCGTCCGGTTCCTTTCGAACCGCGCCAGCGGCAAGATGGGGTACGCCATGGCGGCGGTCGCGCGGCGGTTCGGCGCGGAGGTGACCCTCGTGAGCGGGCCGACCCGCCTCCCGGACCCTCCATACATGAAGGTCGAGCGGGTCCGTTCCGCGCGGGAGATGAAGAACGCCGTCGAGAAGGCGGCAGAGAACGCCGACGCCGTGGTCATGGTGGCGGCGGTTGCGGACTTCCGCCCGGACGCCGCGGCCTCCCGGAAGATCAAGAAGGAGGAATTGCCGGAGCGGATCGACCTGGTCCCCACGGACGACATCCTCGCCTCCCTCGGCGAGTCGAAGCGGAGCCGGGTGCTGATCGGCTTCGCGGCGGAGACGAACGACATCGAGGAGAACGCCCTCGCGAAAATGCGCCGGAAGAACCTCGACGCCATCGTCGCCAACGACGTCTCCCGCAGCGACATCGGGTTCGATTCCGACAGCAACGAGGTGCGGGTGTACTTCTCCGACGGGACCGACCTGCACCTGGCTACGGCGGCCAAGGAGGCGATCGCCACGGCCGTCTGGCGCGCGGTCTGCCACAAGTTCCTCAAGGGATGAAAAGGACCTCCTCCCGGAAGCTCCTGGCGGCCTGGCTGCGGGAGGTCGGCCTGGATTACGTCCCGGTCAGGCCGCCCGCGGAAACGGGTGCGTCCGCGGCAGGGGGGACGCCCGCGGAAGGGGGGCAGCCCGCGGAGGGGGAGACGCTCGAGGAGATCCGGCGGGAGCTGGAGGAGTGCCGCGGCTGCCCGCTGTGCTCCGGGCGCAACACGATCGTCTTTGGCGTGGGCAATCCCCGGGCCCGCCTGATGTTCGTCGGGGAGGGGCCCGGCGCGGAGGAGGACCGGCAGGGCGAGCCTTTCGTCGGGGCCGCGGGCAAACGGCTGGACCAGTGGATCGCGCGGATCGGGCTTTCCCGCGGAGACGTCTACATCGCCAACATCGTGAAGTGCCGCCCCCCGGGAAACCGGGTCCCGACCCCGGAGGAGGCGAAAGCGTGTATGGGGTACCTGCTGCGCCAGATCCGGACAGTACGCCCGGAGGTCCTCTGCACGCTGGGGTTGACCGCGCTGAACTACCTCTGCGGCGTCGACGAGCGGATCACCCGCGCGCGCGGCCGCTGGCGGGAATGGAACGGCATCCCCCTGCTGCCGACCTACCACCCGGCCTTCATCCTCCGCGACCCGTCCCGCGAGCGGGAGGTCTTCGGAGACTTCGAGGCCATCGGGCGGAAGCTCTCCCTCCCTCTCCCGAAATGATCCTGCCCCTTCCGCCGGTGCGCGTGAGCCGGAAAGGCGAGGCCCGCCTCCGGAGCGGACATCCCTGGGTGTTCGGGGATGACCTGCGCGAAGTCCCCGAGGGGATGCCGCCCGGGCAATGGGTGCGCGTCCTCTCCCGGAGCGGCGATTTCCTAGGCACGGCCACGGCGAACCTCGGGGCGCGGCTCGCGCTACGGCGCGTGTCCCGGGGAGAGGCCGAGCCCGGGCAGCACTTCGTCATGTCGCGCATCCGCGACGCCCTCGCCCGCCGCGCCGACGCGGGGATGGGGGAGGAGCGTGCGCTGCGGGTGATGTATTCGGAGGGCGACTTCCTGCCGGGGCTGATCGTCGACCGGTTCGGCGGCGTCCTCTCCGCGCAGATCCTGACGGCGGGGATGGAGGCCGTCCGGGATGCCATCCTGGATTCCCTGGAGGAGATCCTGTCCCCGAGGCTGATCTTCGAGCGTTCCGAGGGGGGCGGCCGGCGGCTCGAGGGGCTCGAGGAGCGCAGAGGGCCGGTCCGCGGCGGCGGCCCGTTCGCCGAGGAGATCGAGACCGACGGCGTCCGCTTCCTCGTGGACGTGGAATCGGGCCCCAAGACCGGCTTCTTCCTCGATCAGCGGGCCAACCGGAACATCGTCCGCCGCCTGGCGAAGGGGAGGACCGTCCTCGACGGCTTCTGCGCCGCGGGTGGGTTCGGGCTTTACGCCCTCGCAGGCGGGGCGAAGAGCGTCCTGGCGGTCGATTCCTCCCGCGCCGCGGTGGAGGCGGCCAGGGAAAACGCCGCCCGGAACGGTTTCTCGGCCAGCTGGGGGGGCGAGACCGGGGACCTTTTCCAATCGCTCCGGGAGTTCTTCGCGGCGGGGATGCGCTTCGACCTCGTGGTGCTGGATCCCCCCTCCTTCACGAAAACCCGGGAGGGGCGGGAAGGCGCGCTCCGGGGGTACCGGGACATCAACCGGATGGGGCTTTCGGTCCTTTCCCCAGGGGGACTGCTCGCCACCTCGTCTTGCACCCAACTCGTCGATATGGCCAAATGGAAGGAAGCCCTGGCGGATGCGGCCGCGGATGCCGGCGCCGACCTCGAGCTGGTCGCCTTGGGGGGCCAGCCGCCGGACCATCCCGTGCTGCTCTCGGTTCCGGAAACCGAGTACCTGAAGTTCGCCGTCTACAGGAAGCGAGCGACGTGACGCTGCGATCCCGGTTTTTCATCATCCCGTTCCTGCTGCTGGCCCTGGCGCGCCTCCCGGCCCGGGCGTCGGAGCCGTCCGCCGTGGAGAAGGCGCCGGTTCCGAAGGGCGCGGAGGTGATGGTGGCCACGATCGCCGCGCCGATCACTCCGGTCACAGCCGATTACCTGGAAGACGTCATCGAGCAGGCGGAGGACGCGGGGGCGGCCCTCCTCGTCGTGGAGCTCGACACCCCCGGCGGGCTGGACAGCGCGATGCGCCAGATGGTGCAGGGGATCCTGAAGAGCAAGGTTCCGGTGGCGGTGTACGTATCCCCCTCGGGCTCGCGCGCCGCGTCGGCGGGGGTCCTCATCACGCTGGCTTCCGACGTCGCGGCGATGGCCCCCGGGACGAACATCGGGGCCGCCCACCCCGTCAGCGTCGGCGGCGGCCCGATGGACAACACCATGTCGAAGAAGGTGGAGAACGACGCCGCGGCCTACGCCCGTTCGCTGGCCGCACAGTCGGGCCGCAATGCCGAGTGGGCCGAGAGCGCCGTCCGGGAGAGCGCCTCCCTGTCGGCGAAGGACGCGCTGGAGAAGAAGGTGATCGACCTGGTCGCGTCGGACCTCCGGGAGCTTCTTGCCCGGATCGACGGCCGCACGGTGAAGAAGGGGGAGAGGACCTTCGTCCTCAAGACGAAGGGGGCGGAGGTGACCCGGGTCCCCATGGGGCTTCGGCACCGCATCCTGGCGGCCCTCGCGAACCCGAACATCGCCTACATTCTCCTGATGATCGGGATCTACGGGATCTACTTCGAGCTCGCGTCGCCGGGAGCGGTATTCCCGGGAGTCGTCGGGGGGATCTGCCTGGTTCTCGGGTTCTACGCGCTCCAGACCCTGTCGGCGAACTACGCCGGCTTCCTCCTGATCCTGCTCTCCATCGTCCTGTTCTTCCTGGAGCTGAAGATCCAGTCGCACGGCGCCCTGGCCATCGGCGGGATCGTGTCCATGGTCCTCGGCAGCCTTATGCTCTTCCGGGACAGCGCCGACCCGTTCCTGCGCGTTTCCTGGAGCGTGCTGATCTCCATGGTCGCGATCTCGGCGGTCTTCTTCGCCGTCGTGATCTCCCTGGCGGTGCGCAGCCAGCTCCGCAAGCCGTTCTTCGGCCAGGGAGGGATGGTCGACGAAACGGGAGAGGCGGTGACGGACATCGACGGGAGGGGCAAGGTGTTCATCGTCGGAGAGCTCTGGGACGCGCGCTCCGACCGGCCGGTGCGGAAAGGGGATCGGGTGATCGTGAGGTCCGTCGAGGGGATGACTCTGATCGTCGAGCCGGGGCATCCGGCCGACGCCGGGAGGGCTGAGAAATGACCGTATTGGCGGCCGGGCTTGTGCTGGCAATCTTCTTCCTGTACAGCGCGATCAAGATCCTGAACGAGTACGAGCGGGGCGTGATCTTCCGGCTGGGGCGCGTGATCGGAGCCAAGGGGCCGGGGCTCATCATCCTGATCCCCGTCATCGACCGGATGGTCCGGGTGGACTTGCGCGTCGTCGCCATGGATGTCCCGGCGCAGGACGTCATCACGATGGACAACGTCACCATCAAGGTGAGCGCCGTGATCTATTTCCGGGTCATCGACCCGAACAAGGCGATCATCAGCGTCGAGAACTACCTCTACGCGACGTCGCAGCTTTCGCAGACGACGCTGCGCTCCGTCTGCGGCCAGGCGGAGCTGGACACGCTACTGTCCGAGCGCGACAAGATCAACACCCACATCCAGGAGATCCTCGACAAGGACACCGAGCCGTGGGGCGTCAAGGTCGCGAAGGTCGAGATCAAGAACATCGATCTCCCCCAGGAGATGCAGCGCGCGATCGCGAAGCAGGCCGAGGCGGAGCGAGAGCGGCGCGCCAAGGTCATCGGGGCCGAAGGGGAGTTCCAGGCGGCGCAGAAGCTTTCCGACGCCGCACGGATCATCTCGGAGACCCCGGTCGCCGTCCAGCTCCGGTACCTCCAGACGCTGCGGGAAGTGGCCGCGGAGAACAACTCGACGACCATCTTCCCCGTGCCGATCGACCTGCTCACGCCGTTCATGGAGGCGGCGAAGGCGGTCAGGGAAGCCTCCGGAAAGCGGCAGGACTAAGAAAAGCATGTCCATGTATCGGCGGAGCGTCTCCGCCTTCGCGGCGGGGACGCTGTTCCCTCTACTTTTCTGCGCGGGGATCGGCCTTCTCCTCTCCTGCACCGGTGCCCGGCCTCGCCCGCCGGCGGAAGCGCCGCCCGCGAAACCTCCCGCCGTCCCGGAGCGTCCCCGGCCACCCGAAGCGACGCGTCCGCCCGAATCCGCGGGGCCCCGCTTCCTCCGGGTCCGCATCGGGGGGGACGCCGAAGCCGTCACGCTGTCCGCGGACCGGGTAAACGTCTGGGACGCCGCCGGCAGGCTGCTGGCCCAGGCGTCGGGGAACGTCCCGCTCGGCGCGGTGGGGGGGCGGATCCGGTTCGACGGAGCGCAGCTTCTCGGCGATAGCGTCGACGTCGCCGGCATCCCGGAGCTCCGGATGGATGGGCGAAAGGTCGGGGGCAGGCTCCGCCTGACGGCGCGGAACGGGAAGCTCGTCGCCGTTGCGGTGGTCCCCCTGGAAAGCTATGTGGCCGCCGTGATCAGCCGGGAGGTCCCGGAGCTGTTCCATCCCGAGGCGCTCGCAGCGCAGGCGGTCGCCACCCGGACGTACGCCGTCGACGCTGCGCGAACGCCCAGGGACCCGCTGTTCGACGTCCTCGGGAGCGTCGAGGACCAGGTGTTCGACGGGACCGACAACGTCGGGGCGGCGTTCCGGAACGCCGCGGAGGAAACGCGCGGCCTGGTCCTGCTGTACCGTGGGGCCCCGGCGCGGACGGTCTTCCACTCCACCTGCGGCGGGCGCACCGAGTCCGCCGCGAACGCCTGGGGGAAGGATGTTCCGTACCTTCGATCCGTGGCGTGCGAGGACTGCTCCGACAGCCCCGTCTTTCGGTGGGAGTACCGGATGTCCGAGGCGGAAGGGCGCCGGGTGGCGCGGGCGATGGGGATCCCTCCCGGGGGGGACCTCCGCTTCTCCGTCGCGGGGCTGACTTCCACGGGGAGGGCGGTGCGGGTCAGGATCCAATCCGGGGGTGTTTCCCGGGAGGCGAACGCGGCGGAATTCCGCCGCGTCGCGGGGTATGCGCGCGTCCGCAGCCTGAAGATGGCGATCGCGCCGGCCGCCGGCGGGTGGCTCTTCACGGGAGAGGGGTACGGCCACGGCGTCGGGATGTGCCAGTTCGGGGCGAACGGGATGGCGAAGTCCGGGAAGGGGTTCCGGGAGATCCTCGCGCGCTACTACCCCGGCACCGATCTGGCGAGGGAAATCCCCTGAAGACCTGCCTCCTGGACTACGATCTTCCGCCCGAGCTCGTCGCGCAGCGCCCCGTTCCCCGCCGGCGGGACGCGCGTCTGATGGTCCTTTCCCGTCCGACGGGGAAGACCGCCGACCGGGTGTTCTCCGATCTCCCGTCCCTGCTGCGGAAAGGAGACCTGCTCGTCGTGAACGACACCCGGGTCCTCCGCGGCCGCCTGCGAGCCGTGAGGAAGGGGGGCGGCGCCGTCGAGATCCTGCTGCTTTCCCCGAGCGGCGCGGCGGGGGGGGGCGGGGAGCGATGGGAAGCGCTGGCGCGCCCCTCGAAGCGGCTCAAGGAAGGGGATGTATTCGATATCGGCGGGCTGACGGTCCGGCTGGAGCGATATCGCGGCGGGGGGAAATGGGAGGTCGCCCTTGCGGCCGCGGGCGGCTCCCTGCTGGAGCTTCTCGAGCGGGTGGGGGAGGTTCCGCTACCCCCCTACATCCGGAGAGCTGTCGGCGATCCCGCGGCGGAGGAGGATAAGGTCCGGTACCAGACGGTGTATGCAGAGCATTCCGGCTCCGTGGCCGCCCCCACGGCGGGGCTCCATTTCGACGAGGAGATGCTCCGACAGATATCGGCCGCCGGGATCGGGATCGCCCGCGTCACGCTTTCCGTCGGCTACGGCACCTTTTCCCCTATCCGGACGGACGAGGTGGAGGAGTACGAGATCCACCCCGAACATTACCGCATGCCGCCGGAGACGGCGGAAGCGGTCAACGCCGCGCGCGCCGAGGGCGGGCGGATCGTCGCGGTGGGGACCACCAGCGTCCGGACGCTGGAGACGTGCGCCGCGGAGGACGGGCGCGTCGCCCCTTCCGAGGGGACCACCAGGCTGTTCCTTTTCCCCGGGCGCCCTTTCCGCGTCGTGGACGCGATGGTGACGAACTTCCACCTGCCGCGCTCCAGCCTGCTCGCGCTGGTGATGGCCTTCGCGGGGGTCGACGCGGTGCGTGCGGCCTACCGCGAGGCGGTGGAGCGTCGCTACAGGTTTTACAGCTACGGCGACGCAATGTTCATTTGGTAAAGCCGGTAGAGGGGGACATACCAGGCGGGGGACAGACTTAACCCTTCATCCCGTGTTTGAAGCTAAGTCTGTCCCCCTCTGCCCCGACAGGTGTGTCCCCCGCCGGCTTGTCAACGCCAGCCCGCGAAAGGAGTATCGTTTGACTCTGCGTTTCATCATCGAGGCGAAGGACGCCGCGACGGATGCGCGCTGCGGGACGATCGAGACGGAGCGCGGCTCCTTCCGGACGCCCGCGTTCATGCCCGTGGGAACGGCGGCGACAGTGAAGGGGGTGTGGCCGGATCAGCTCCGCGGCATGGGATACGGATGCATCCTGGGGAACACGTATCACCTCTACCTGCGCCCCGGGCACCTGCGGATCCGGGAGTTGGGGGGGGTCCACCGCTTCATGGGATGGGACCGGCTGATCCTCACCGACAGCGGCGGGTTCCAGGTGTTTTCCCTGAGCGCCCTCCGGAAGGTGTCCGACGAAGCGGTCTCGTTCCGGTCCCACGTCGACGGCTCCGCGCACACGCTCACGCCCGAGCTTGCGGTCGAGGTGCAGGAGGCGCTCGGGTCGGACATCCGGATGGCGCTCGACGAGTGCGTCGCGTACCCCGCGAAACGGGAGGAGGCGGAGGAGGCGGTCCGGCGGACCACCTTGTGGGCGGGCCGATGCCTGGCGGCGAGGACGCTCCCGGAAGGGGGCATGTTCGGGATCGTCCAGGGGGGGATGTTCCCCGACCTCCGGAAGCGCAGCGTGGAGGAGGTCTGCGCGATGCCGTTCGACGGGTTCGCCATCGGGGGGGTAAGCGTGGGGGAAGGGAAGGAGCTCCAGCGGGAGACCGTCGACCGGACGGCGCTGTTGCTTCCGACCGCGCTGCCGCGGTACCTGATGGGCGTCGGAACGCCCGGTGACCTGCTGTTCGCGGTCTCCCGGGGGATCGACCTGTTCGATTGCGTGCTGCCCACCCGGAACGCGAGGAACGGAATGATGTTCACTTCCGCGGGGCCGCTGAGCGTCAAGCAGGCGCGGTACAAGGACGACCCGCTTCCCCCCGACGGGAGCTGCGGCTGCCCGACCTGCAGTATCTTCTCCCGGGCCTACCTGCGCCACCTCTACGTGCAGGGGGAGATGCTGGCCTCCATGGCCATGACCGTCCACAACCTTTCGTTTTACGCCGGGCTCATGGAACGGGCGCGCGAGGCAATTTCCCGTGGAAACTTCGCAGATTTTGTGAAAAAATCACTCGATTCAGGCATCGAATGAGAACGTCGAAGGGGGAGGAGCTCCGATGATGATCGCGGGTGTGGCTTATGCCATGGGCGGCAGCCCCGGGGGAGGCACCGGGGGAGGCGGCGGGTTCCTGGGATTCGTTCCGATCCTGCTGATGTTCGTGATCTTCTACTTCCTGCTCATCCGGCCGCAGCAGAAGCAGGCGAAGAAGCACCAGGAGTTCATCCGGAACCTCAAGGTGGGTGACCGCGTGGTCACCACCGGCGGGATCCACGGGGAGATCAAGGGGCTGACCGAGACCACGCTGACCCTGGAGATCGCCGAAAAGGTGCGCGTCAAGGTGACCCGGAGCGCCGTCTCCGGCACCAGCCAGGATGCGGCGGCTCCCGAGGCGCAGAAGCCGGCCTGAAGCGAAGCGGAAGACACCGAAAGGAGCAACGGAAGCGTCATGTGGAGGAACATCACCTGGCGGATCGCCATGATCGTTTTCCTGACGGCCGCGGCCGCAGCCGTCCTGGCGCCGTCCCTTACCGAAAAGATCCCGGCCTCGTGGCGGGATCCCATGCCGAAGATCAACCTCGGCCTCGACCTGCAGGGCGGCGTGTTCCTGCGGCTCCAGGTCGAGATCGACAAGGCCATCGAGAACACGACGCAGCGCTACGCGGACGAAGCGCGGGCGGTGGTCCGCGACAAGGGGCTCCCGGTCCTCGGTTACAAGAGAACTTCGGCCGAAAGCTTCTCCCTCGCGTTCCCTCCCGGCGAGTTCGCGGGGAAGGCGCTGGAGCTCCTTAAGGAGGAGTTCCCATCGCTCGACGTCACGCTGGGCGAGGTGAAGCCCGAAGGGGCGTCCGTCGTAGCGAAGATGAAGGAGGCCGAGGTACAGGCGATCCGGATGAACGCCGTCGGGCAGGGCGTGGAGACCATCCGGAACCGGATCGACCAGTTCGGCGTGCGGGAGCCGCAGATCGTCGCCGAGGGCGACGACCGGATCGTCGTCCAGCTCCCCGGCGTCAAGGACCAGCAGCGCGCCATCGAGCTCGTCGGCAAGACGGCGCTGCTCGAGTTCAAGCTGGTGGACGAAGGCGCCAGTGTCGAGGAGGCGCTCAAGGGGAACCTGCCCGAGGACAGCCAGCTCCTGTACCAGAAATCGGCGGATCCCGCCAGCGGCCGCATCGCGAAGACCCCCATCGTGGTGAAGAAACGCTCGCTGCTGACGGGAGACACGATCAAGACGGCGAAGGTCAGCTTCGGCGGCCAGGCGGGGGGCGCGTACGTCTCCATCTCCTTCGACTCCCGCGGCGCGAGGATTTTCGACCGCGTGACCGCGGAGAACGTGAAGCGCCGGCTCGCGATCGTCCTCGACGACACCGTCTATTCCGCCCCGGTGATCCAGGAGCGGATCTCGGGAGGGGAGGCGCAGATCACCGGGAGCTTCACGGCGGAGGAGGCCTCCGACCTTGCCATCGTGCTGCGGGCCGGCTCGCTGCCCGCGCCCGTCAAGGTGATCCAGAACGTCACCATCGGGCCGTCGCTCGGGGAGGATTCGATCCGGAAGGGGATCCGCGCGGCCATCATCGGGGCGCTGCTGGTGGTGGGGTTCATGGGGTTCTATTACCGGTTCTCCGGGATGGTGGCGAATTTCGCCATGCTGTTCAACGTCCTCTTTCTGCTCGCGGGGATGGCCGCCTTCTCGGCGACGCTCACCCTCCCGGGCATCGCGGGGATCATCCTGGCGATCGGGATGTCGGTCGACTCCAACGTGCTGATCTTCGAGCGCATCCGGGAGGAGCTCCGCTCGAAGAAGGCGGTGCGCCCGTCCATCGACGCCGGGTACGACAAGGCGTTCGTGACGGTGGTCGACACCCACGTGACCACGCTGATCACCGCGATCATCCTCTTCCAGTTCGGGACCGGGCCGATCAAGGGATTCGCGGTCTCGCTCTCCATGGGCGTTGCGATCAACCTCTTCACGGCGCTGGTCTGCACGAAGGTCGTGTTCGACTACCTGAACGCGAAGAAGCCGATGAAGACTCTGAGCATATAGGAAACGGGGAAGGCGAATCGATGATCGAACTCGTGAAGAATCCGAAATACGATTTCATGGCCATCAAGAACTACGCGTTCGCGTTCTCCGCGGTCCTGATGATCCTCGGCCTCATCGGGACCGTGCAGATCTTCCGCGGGCACGCCAACCTCGGCATCGACCTGGCGGGCGGCACCTCGATCCAGGCGAAGTTCCGGAATCCGGTCTCCATGGAGCGGGTCCGGTCGCTGCTGGCCGACGCGGGGCACAGCGGGGCGATGCTGCAGGGGGTGGAGGGCGACACCGTCCTCATGATCAAGCTGCGGGCGGTCGGCGGACAGGAGGAGCGGATGGTCGCGGAGCCCGTCCTGAAGCTCCTTCGGGAGAAGATGCCGGAGAACCCGTTCGTCGTGGAGAGCATCTCCGAGATCGGCCCCGCGATCGGGCACAAGCTGCGCCAGGATGCAACCTGGGCGCTCGCCATCGCCTTCCTTGCGATCATCGTTTACCTGGCGTGGAGGTTCGAGTTCAAGTTCGGGGTCACCGCGACGGTCGCCACCTTCCACGACATCTTCGCGATGGTGGGCATCTTCTGGGCGCTCGGCCTCGAGCAGGACCTCCTGTTCATCACGGCGCTGCTCACGATCGGGGGATATTCGCTGACCGACACGGTGGTCATCTTCGACCGGATCCGGGAGAACATCCGGCTCCGCAAGCGGAACACCTTCTCCGAGACGATCAACCTGAGCGTCAACGAAGTGCTGAGCCGGTCGCTCGTGACGGGATTCACGGTGATCCTCGCCGTGGCGGCGCTGCTGGCCTTCGGCGGCGACGTGCTGCGCAACTTCGCCCTCGCGCTCCTGATCGGCCTCGTCATCGGGAGCTATTCGTCCATCTTCGTCGCGGGCCCGATGCTCGTTCTCTGGCGCGGCGAGAAGATGGCCGACGTGAAGAGGTGACGGAGGGGATGGCTTGAGGGGGCCGGTCGAACGGGAATGGACCCTCCTTGCGCCCGATCCCGGTCTCGTACGTGACATCTCCTCCCGCCACGGCCTCACCGGCGCCGCGGCGAAGGCGCTGGCGAACCGGGGGATCGTCGATCCCGGCGACGCGGAATTGTTCCTGCGGGGGACGTTGTCGGACCTTCCCGATCCCTCCCTCCTGAAGGACATCGACAGGGCGGCGGACCGGATCGTCTCGGCGGGCATCCGCGGGGAGCCGGTCCTGGTGTACGCCGACTACGACGCCGACGGCGCGACCGGAGCCGCCTGCATCTACCTCTTCCTGAAGGAATTGTTCCCCGGCCTGCCGGTACGGATCCACCAGAACGACCGGCGCGAGGACGGGTACGGGCTCCAGGCGCGCATTCTTGCCGGGGCGGTGCGCGAAGGATACCGGCTGGTGATCACGGTGGATTGCGGGATCACGGACCACGGGCCCATCCGGGAGCTTACGGCCGACGGCGTCGAGGTCATCGTCACGGACCATCATCTTCCGGGGGACACGCTTCCCGAGGCGTACGCCGTGATCGATCCTCACCGGCGCGACTGCCCGTTCCGGGAAAAGGATCTTGCGGGGGTGGGAGTCGTATTCCTGCTCGCGTGCGGGATGCGGAAGCGGCTGCGCGAGACGGGCTTCTTCGCGGACCGGCCGGAGCCGGCGATGCGGCAATACCTCGACCTGGTGGCTCTGGGAACGGTGGCGGACATGGTTTCGCTGACCGCGTCGAACCGGCCGCTGGTGCGGGAGGGGATCCGCGAGATCCGGAGGTCCGCGCGGCCAGGGATCGAAGCGCTCTTCTCGGTCTCCGGCGTCTCCACGGCTCTGGCGACCGAGGCGGATCTCGGATTCCGGGTCGGCCCCCGCCTGAACGCCGCGGGCCGGATAGGGGATTCGTCCCGAAGCTCGAGGATCCTCGTCTCGAGCGACCGGGAGGAGTCCGCCCGGCTCGCCCGGGAGCTCAACGAGGACAACATCCGGAGGCAGCGGGAACAGGAGCGGATCCTCTCCGACGTGGAGGCGGGGATCGACATGCTCGAGGAGCTTCCGCACGCCATCGTGCTGTCCGACCCGGGGTGGCACCAGGGCGTCCTGGGTATCGTCGCTTCGAAGATCCTCGACCGGTACGGCCGGCCCGTCGTGCTGCTACGCGAGGAATCGGGGCAGGTCACCGGCTCCTGCCGCAGCGTCGACGGGTTCCCGATCGTCTCGGCGCTCGCCGAGCTGTCCCACCTGCTCACGCGGTTCGGCGGGCACACCCAGGCCGCCGGGGTGGCGATGTCGCTGGAGAACCTGGAGCCGTTCCGCAGGGGGTTGTCGGAGATCGCGGCGCGCCACGCGGAAGCGTCGCCGTTCGTCCCGCGCCGGTTCATCGACGCGGAGATCCGGCTCGACGAAATCGGGCCCGCGCTCCTGGCCGACCTCGAGCTGCTCCGCCCGTTCGGGGCGGGGAACCCGGAGCCGGCGTTCCTGCTCCGGAACGCCCGGATCTCCCGGGCTTCACGCGTCGGCGGAGCCGGGCAACACCTCCGGTTCGAGCTGGAGGACAACGGGCGGCGCGTCGAAGGCGTGGCGTTCCACCGCGGGGAAATTCCCGCCGATCCGTCCGGGCGGTCCGACCTGCTGGTCGCCATTCAGGAGAACGTGTACCGGGGCGTCCGCACGGTCCGCCTTCTTCTTCAGGACGCAAGGCCCGCGGGAAGGCCGCTATTGTGCGCCGGAATGCGGGCGGGGTAGAATCGGGCCACCGGCGGCCATTTCAGAGGAGGTTCCCCTTGATTCCATACTCCGTGACCTTCGGCGGGATTTCCGGAAGGTACGCCTCCTGGAAGCAGTCCCAGTTCGCGATCATCCCGTTCCCCGTGGACGTGACCACCACGTACCAGGCCGGCACGCGCAACGGCCCCCGCGCCATTCTCGACGCCTCCGCCCACATGGAGCTGTTCGACGAGGAGAACAAGATCGAGCCGTACCGCGCGGGCATCTTCGTCTCCACGGAGGTCCCCTTCACGACGACCGGCCCCGCCGCGCTGAAGGAAGTGGAGCGCAGGGTGAAGGCCGTCTCGAAGGCCGGGAAGCTCCCGATCCTCCTCGGCGGGGAGCATTCGGGCACACCCGCCGCCGTCGCGGCGCTCAAGAAGAAGTACGGCCAGCTCACGGTGCTGCAGTTCGACGCGCACGCGGATCTCCGCGAGGAATACCTCGGCACGAAGCACAATCACGCGTGCGTCGGCCGCAGGATCGTCGAGCACGGCGTCCGCCTGGTCCAGGCGGGCGTCCGGAGCATGTCGGAGGAGGAGGACCGCTTCCTCAAGAAGACCGAGGACGTGAAGACCTTCTACGCCTCCGAGGTCCGGGACAACCTCGCGGACGTGACGAAGGGGATCGTCAGCTCCCTCTCCGGGAACGTCTACATCACCATCGACCTCGACGTGTTCGACCCCGGGATCATGCCATCGGTCGTCACCCCGGAACCCGGGGGCCTCACCTGGTTCGAGGTGACCGACATCCTGCGGGACGTGCTGCGGGGGAACTGCAACCTCGTGGGATTCGACGTCATGGAGCTCGCGCCCATCGCGGGGATGGCCGCTCCGGATTATCTGGCCGCGCGCCTCTGCTACCGGATCATGGGGTGGGTCGTGGCGCGGCAGGGGGAATAGCCATGACCGTTCCCGCGAAGGTCTTCTTCACCAAGGGTGTCGGCCGGCACCGGGAGCAGCTGACCTCGTTCGAGCTGGCCCTCAGGGACGCAGGCATCGAGAAGTTCAACCTCGTCCAGGTGTCCAGCATATTCCCCCCGCAGGCCCGGATCGTCTCGAAAGAGGCGGGATTGAAGCTGCTTTCGCCGGGCGAGATCGTCTACGTGGTCATGAGCCGCTGCTGCAGCGACGAGCCCCGCCGGCTGGTGGCCGCCTCCGTGGGGTGCGCCCTCCCGTCCGACCGGTCCGTCTACGGGTACCTGAGCGAGCACCACGCCTTCGGCCAGACCGAGAAGGTGGCGGGAGACTATGCGGAAGACCTCGCGGCGGCGATGCTGGCGTCCACACTGGGCGTCGAGTTCGACGAGGACAGGAGCTGGGACGAGAAGCGGGAGGTCTGGAAGATCAGCGGGAAGATCTACAAGTCCTTCAACATCACGCAGTCCGCGATCGTGAAGGACGAGTACACCACGACCCTCGCTGCGGCGGTGCTGATATGAAAAATGGCGCTTCGATGCGCGGCGCGCGGATCATGGGCACCGGGAGAGAGCTGCCTCCCCGCGTGGTGACGAACGAGGAGCTCACGAAGCTGATGGACACGACGGACGAGTGGATCGTCCAGCGGACGGGGATCCGGGAGCGGCGCTACGCGGAGGCGCCGGTCGGGAACTGCCACATGGGGGCCGCTGCCGCCCGGAAGGCGATCGACAAGGCGGGGATCTCACCGGAGGACATCGACCTGGTGATCTTCGCGACGCTCTCCCCGGACATGTACTTTCCGGGCGTCGGCGTCCTCGTGCAGGACATGCTCGGGCTTCGGACCGTCGGGGCCATCGACGTGCGCAACCAGTGCAGCGGGTTCGTCTACGGCATCTCCGTCGCGGAGGCCTACGTCAAGGGGGGATTCCACGACCACGTCCTCGTGGTCGGCTCCGAGCTCCACAGCAAGGGGCTCAACTTCTCCACGGCGGGGCGCGACGTGACGGTGATCTTCGGGGACGGGGCCGGTGCGGCGGTGGTCGGCCCGGCGGAGCCCGGCAAGGGGATCCTTTCCACGCACATCCATTCGGAGGGGAAGCACGCGCGGGAGCTTTGCGCCGCGGAGCCGGGCTTCCTGCAGAGCCCCTGGCTGACCCACGAGGTCATAGACGCCGGCAGGCATTACCCGAAGATGAACGGGAAGTACGTCTTCGCGCACGCCGTCCGCCGGTTCCCGGAGGTGATCCGGGAGGCGCTGTCGGAGAACGGGCACACGGTCTCCGACCTGTCGCTGCTCATCCCGCACCAGGCGAACCAGCGGATCACGCAGGCGGTGGGGGCGGCGCTGGAGCTGCCGGAGGATAAGGTGTTTTCGAACATCGAGCGGTACGGGAACACCACCGCCGCGTCGATCCCGATCGCGCTGGACGAGTGCCTCGAGCAGGGGCGGATCCGCGAGGGGGACCTGGTATGCCTCGCCGCGTTCGGCGCGGGGTTCACCTGGGCGTCGGCGCTGATCCGCTGGTAGCGGGAGGTCCGGGCTGAAGTTCCGGATCCGGAACATGGCCCCCTGCGACCTCGACGGGGTGATGGCGATCGAGGAGGCCTCCTTCCCGACGCCCTGGTCCCGCGGGATGTTCGCCGAGGACATCGACCGTCCCTTCTCCCGGCCGTTCGTCGCGGAGGGGGCCCCGGGGGAGATCCTCGGCTACGCCGTCTGCTGGAACGTCGCCGGCGAGTCCCATCTCCTGAATATCGCGGTGCACCCGCATTTCCGGGGACAGGGGGTGGGGGAAGCCCTGGTCCGGGAGTGCATCCGCAGGGGGGCCCTGGCGGGATCGGAACGGATCCACCTCGAAGTCCGGGCCGGGAACGAGGAGGCGCAGCGGCTTTACGGGCGGCTGGGCTTCGCGTTCCAGGGGATCCGGAGAGGGTACTACACCGACACGGGGGAGGACGCGCTGCTGCTCTCCCGGGAGATACGGGACAGGGATGCCACATAGCTCGCATTTCTCACCAGCGTCCGTAGCGAGGCGGTGGAGACGGGCGTGGGCCGCTCCCGGCCATCCATGGCCTCCGCGGCATGCTGCCATCCTGGCAGCACTACAAGGCGTCGCGACCGAGGGCCCCGGAGGCGCACTTGACAGTGCGTCGAGGAGCCCGACCGAGCGCCCCACTCCCGGGCAAGAAACGCTCCCTGGGGTACCCCCGGACGCCGGCACCATCATGCCGTTCCCGGCGGGAGGGGCACAACGCAGTAGGTGTGCCCGTATCCGCCGCCGCAGTAGGAGGCTGGTGAGAAATGCGAGCTAATCCGCGGTTCGTCGGCGGCAGGATCCTGCGGAACGTGGGGCACGGAATCTTCTACCGGATGGAGGTGGCGGTCCCCGACCGGGTCGAGTTCGTGCCCGGACAGTTCGCCATGGTATCGGGGTGGCCCGGGAACGACCCGCTCCTCCCGAGGCCGCTCGCGATCTTCCGGTCGGGAGGGACCCGGGTGTCAGGAACGGTCGAGTTCGTCTACAAGGTGGTCGGGCGCGGCACGGCGCTGCTGTCCGGCCTGCACGAGGGCGACCCCCTGTCCATCACCCTGCCGCTGGGGAACGGCTTCCGGCTCGACGATCCCGACCGGACCTGGTGGCTCGCGGGGGGCGGTGTCGGCTTCTCCACGGTGTTCCCCGCCGGGATGGCCCTCTCGCAGGGACGGAGCGATTTCGAGATGTTCCTCGGCGCGCGGACCCGCGAACAGCTTCCCCCGCGGGATTGGACCCCGGGGGGGAACGTGCCCGGCAGGGTGCACCTGTGCACCGACGACGGGACCGCCGGCTTCCACGGGACGGTGGGCGCCGCGCTCCGCGCCCGCCTCGAGGCCCTGAAGCCCCCCGAGGCCGGGCGGCTGTCGATCCTTGCGTGCGGCCCGAGGGAGATGCTCCGGGAGATCGCGGAGACGGCCGGCTCCCGGGGCGTTCCCGCGCAGGTGTCGCTCGAGAACCATATGGCCTGCGGGTTCGGCGTCTGCTGGGGATGCGTGACCGAGGTGCGGGAAGGGGACGGGACCGCCTATCGGCGCGTCTGCAAGGAGGGGCCGGTGTTCGATGCCCGGGAGGTCGTATGGTGACCCCGGACCTGACCGCGCGGGTGGGGAGCCTGCTCCTGAAGAATCCCGTGATGAGCGCTTCGGGGACGTTCGGATACGGGCTGGAATTCGCGCCGTTCTACGACATCTCCCGCCTCGGCGCGGTGATCGTGAAGGGGCTCTCCCTCCTCCCGACGCGGGGGAACGCGCCGCAGCGGATCGTGGAGACTCCGGCGGGGATGCTGAACGCCATCGGCCTGCAGAACATCGGGGTGGAGAGGTTCATCGGCGAAGTCGCCCCCCGGCTGGAGGACGCGGGGGCCGTCTTCGTGGCGAACATCTACGGGCGGACGGAGGAGGAATACGAGGAGGTCGCGCGGCGGCTGTCCGCGGTTCCCGCCCTGGCCGCGGTCGAGCTGAACGTCTCCTGCCCCAACGTGAGGGAAGGCGGCATCGCGTTCGGCTCCACCGCGAAAGGGCTGTACGGGCTGACCCGGAGGGTCCGCGCGGCCACCGCGAAGCCGCTCTGGGTGAAGCTGTCCCCGAACGTCACCGACATCGGGGAGATGGCCCGCGCGGCGGAGGACTCGGGCGCAGACGCGGTCTCCCTCGTCAACACGCTGCTGGGGATGGCGGTCGATCCGCGGACGCGGCGGCCGCGGCTGGGCAACGTGACGGGGGGGCTTTCGGGGCCGGCGATCAAGCCGGTGGCGCTGCGGATGGTGTGGGAGGCGTGCAAGGCGGTGAAGATCCCCGTGATCGGGATCGGCGGGATCCGGAGCGCGGAGGACGCGCTCGAGTTCCTCCTCGTCGGGGCGGCCGCGGTACAGGTCGGGACGGCCAATTTCCGCAACCCGAACGCGTGCATCGAGATCGTCGAGGGGATCCGCGATTTCCTGGCCCGGGAGGGGATCCGCGGCGTGAAGGAGTACCGGGGGAGCTTCCTCCCCTGACAGGGCGGGGAGGGAGAAAGAAATGTGTTGTGGTCGCTCGCGTTTTCCCTGTAATATAATCGGGGTGTTGGGGAGGATAAGTGGGCCGGTGCCCACTTTTTTTTTCTGTCTTCGATGAAAGCGGATACCGAAAAGATCGAGGCGATCGCCCGGGAAGTCGCGGGGGATCTCTCCCTTTCCCTGTTCGACCTCGAGGTCGCGCGGGAGGGGCCGCGGATCGTCCTGCGGGTTTTCGTCGACCGGGAAGGCGGCGTATCGCTTTCGGAGATCCGGTCCTTCAGCCGCAGGTTCGGCGCGATCCTCGACGTGGAGGATCCCGTCGAGGGAACGTACCTGCTCGAGGTTTCCTCCCCCGGACTGAACCGCAGGCTGCGCAGGCCGGAGCATTTCGCCCTGTCCGTGGGCAGCCGGGTGCGGCTGACGCTGTCGGAGATGAAAGAGGGCCGCCGGAACTTCGTGGGGATCCTGGCCGGGTCGGACGACGGCGGGATCGATCTCAAGACGGAGGACGCGGTGATCCGGATCGCCTACGGCGAGATCCGGAAGGCGAACCTGGACGTTACCCAGGAAGAACTCTTCGGGAAGGGAAAGAAAAAGCGATGATCCTGGACGTCGGACAGATCATTGCCCAGCTGGGCAAGGAAAAAGGGATCGACAAGAACATCATCATCGAAGCGATCAAGGAGGCCCTCGAAAGCGCCGCCCGGAAGAAATACGGGGCGAACAAGATCCTCGAGGCGACCTACGATCCCGAAACCGGAGAATTCGAGATCCTGGCCTTCCGCACGGTGACGGACAACCTGACCGACCCGGACACCCAGATGTCGCTCGCCGAGGCGCAGGCGCTGGACCCCGAGGCCCAGGTGGGGGACAGCCTGGGCGACCGGCTCAGCACCAAGGACCTCGGCCGGATCGCCGCCCAGACCGCGCGCCAGATCATCATGCAGAAGGTCAAGGACGCCGAGCGGGAGGTCATCTACAACGAGTTCATCGGCCGCAAGGGGGAGATCATCAACGGCATCGTGCAGCGGTACGAGCGCGACTGCCTCGTCATCGACATGGGCAAGGCGGAGGCGATCATGCCGCCGTCGGAGCAGATTCCCCGGGAGCGGTACCGCCAGACCGACCGGATCCGCGCCTACATCAAGGACGTGACGAAGACTTCCCGCGGGCCGGAGATCCTGCTGTCCCGGGCCGATCCCCGGATGATCATCAAGCTGTTCGAGCAGGAGGTCCCCGAGGTGTACGAGGGGGTGGTCAGCATCCTGAGCGTGGCGAGGGAGCCGGGCTTCCGGACGAAGATCGCCGTCCGCTCGAGGGACCGCGACGTGGACCCGGTCGGGGCGTGCGTCGGCATGAAGGGATCCCGCGTGCAGAGCGTCGTCCAGGAGCTGCGCGGCGAGCGGATCGACATCATCGCCTGGGACGAGGATCCCGCGAAGTTCGTCTGCAACGCCCTCCAGCCCGCGGAGATCATCCGGGTCCTCGTGAACGAGTCGGAGAAGACCATGGAGGTGATCGTCCCCGAGGAGCAGCTCCTGCTGGCGATCGGCAAGAAGGGGCAGAACGTCAAGCTCGCCTCCAAGCTGGTGGGGTGGAACATCGAGGTCCGCGCCGAGGGGCAGGTCGAGGACGCGCTGAAGCGGGCGGAAGGTCTCTTCGCGAAGAAGCCGGAGGCGGAGGCCCCTGCGGAGGCGCCGGCAGACGCCGGGACGGCTGATCCGCCTTCGGCGGAACCCGCGCCGTCGGAAGCGCCTTCCGCGGAACCGGCGGCGGAAGAACCGGCCGGGGGAGAGGGAAGCGGCCCCCGGAAGGAGTAGCATGAAAGAAACAAGGCGCACCTGCGTTCAGTGCGGGGCCGTGACGGGGAAGGAACGGCTTCTCCGGATCGCGGGGAGGCCCGGGGCGGGGTGGACCCCCGACCCGGCGGGCAGGCTCCCCGGACGCGGCATCTACCTGTGCCGCGACGGCGAATGCATCGGGCGGTTCGCCGCCAGACTCCGGACGCGGAAGGGCGGCGCGCGCTGGAAGATGGGCGAGTCGGGCACGGAACTGGCGGACCGGCTGGCCGCCGCGAGGACGCACGAAGCATAACTTCGGCAGGGGGAGTGGATGGACAAGGTTCGGATTCGGGATCTGGCGAAAGACCTGGGCATGGAGACGAGCAGGGAGATCATCGCTTTCCTGGAGAGGATCGGCGCGAAAGGGAAGTCGGCCTCCAGCAACCTCGAAGGCGACCTGATCGACCGGGTCAAGGGGCACTTCAAGAAGCCGCCGCAGGCTCCTCCTCCGCCCCAGACCACCGTGCTGACCCGTTCCGACGGCGTGATCGAGCGCAGGTCGCAGAAGGTCATCCTCCGGCGCGGCGTTCCCGCTCCTCCGCCCGCCCCTCCGTCCGCGAAGGAGGAGGCGGCCGCCGCCGAAGCGCACCGCGCGGAAACCGTCCCTCAGCCCTCCGCCGCCGAGACCGCGCCGCCGACCGCCGGCGAAGCGGGCGCCCTTCCCGTAGAGATCCCATCGGAAACCCCCGCGGCCGCGCCGCAGGCGGAGGCCGCCGGAGCGGCGCCGCAGGCCGCGGTCCCCGCCTCGGGGGCCCAGCCCGAGGCGACCGCGGAGGGCGAGACGCCGCTGCGGGTCGTCGAGAAGCCCGTGGCCGCCGTCAAGCCCGAGGACGCCAGGAAAGACAAGGACAAGAAGTGGAAGAAGAACAAGCCTCACGAGCGGAAGGTGCAGAAGGGGGTCCTGAAGCAGACGATCATCAAGGAGGTCCTCGAGGAGCCCGAGGCCGAGGCGAAGAAAGCCGAGGGGGCCGCTCCGGCGCCCGAAGCCGAGCCGTCGGTCGTGCGGCAGTTCCAGCCCACCCGCATCTCGAAGAAGCGCGGCCGGCCGGTCAAGGAGAAGAAGGTTCCCTCGACGCTGCCGCCCAAGGCGAGCAAGCGGCACCTGAAGATCGAGGAGGTAGTCACCGTCGGCGACCTGGCCCACCGGATGGGGATCAAGGCGGCGGACGTCATCAAGAAGCTCATCGAGATGGGGATGCCCTCGACGCTGAACCAGCTCCTCGACGCCGAAACGGCCGGGATCCTGGCGCAGGAGTACGGCTTCGAGGTCGAGAACGTCGCCCCCGAGATGGAGAGTCTCATCGACCAGGAGGTCGACAAGGAAGAGGATCTCCGTCCCCGCGCGCCCGTCGTCACCATCATGGGGCACGTCGACCACGGGAAGACCACGCTGCTCGACGCCATCCGGGAGAGCAAGGTCACCGAGACGGAGGCGGGCGGGATCACGCAGCACATCGGCGCCTACGAGGTGGAGCACAACGACCGGCGCCTCGTCATCCTCGACACGCCGGGCCACGAAGCGTTCACGGCGATGCGCGCGCGCGGCGCGTCGGTGACGGACATCGTCGTCCTGGTGGTCGGAGCCGACGACGGGGTGATGCCGCAGACGATCGAGGCGATCGACCACGCCAAGGCGGCGAACGTCCCCATCGTCGTGGCGGTGAACAAGATCGACAAGCCGGGCGCCCAGCCCGACCGGATCCGCCAGCAGCTCTCCGACCACGGCCTGATCCCCGAGGAGTGGGGCGGCACCAACCTGTATGCCAACGTGTCCGCGAAGAAGCGCATCGGCATCAACGAGCTTCTGGAGCTCATCCTCCTGCAGGCGGACGTCCTCGAGCTCAGGTCCAATCCGACGAAGCTCGCCCGCGGCACCGTCCTCGAATCGCGCCTGGAGAAGGGGCGCGGCCCGGTGGCCACCGTCCTGGTCCTCGACGGCACCCTGAAGGTGGGCGACGCGATCGTGACGGGGAGCCACTACGGGCGCGTGCGCGCGCTGATCAACTACAAGGGGAAGCGGCTCGACGACGCCCCCCCAGGCACGCCCGTGGAGATCCAGGGGCTGACGGGGCTGCCCGATGCGGGGAACAAGTTCGCGGTCCTGAAGGACGAGCGGACCGCGCGGCAGATCGCGCTCCACCGGTCCGAGAAGGAGCGGGAGCGCGTCATCGCCCGCCCGCGGATGAGCCTCGAGGACCTGCACCGGAAGATCGACGCCGGGGAAGTGAAGGACCTGAACATCGTCATCAAGTCCGACGTCCAGGGCTCGATGGAGGCGCTGCAGTTTTCCCTCGGGAAGCTCGGGACGGACAAGGTGAAGGTCAAGATCATCCACTCGGGGGTCGGCGGGATCTCCGAGTCCGACGTGATGCTCGCCTCCGCGTCATCGGCCGTCATCATCGGGTTCAACGTCCGGCCCGAGGCGAAGGGGGCGGAGCTCGCGGAGCGGGAAGGCGTCGACATCCGCCTTTACTCGATCATCTACGACGTGGTCGACGACATCAAGAAGGCGATGGAAGGGCTCCTCGAGCCCACCCTGAAGGAGATCGTCCAGGGGAGGGCCGAGGTCCGGAACACCTTCCACATCTCCAAGATCGGGACGATCGCGGGATGCGGGGTCATCTCGGGGAAGATCACCCGGAACTCCAACGTGCGCCTCCTGCGGGACAACGTGGTGGTGTTCGACGGGAAGCTCTCCTCCCTCAAGCGCTTCAAGGACGACGTGCGGGAGGTCCTCGAGGGGTACGAGTGCGGCCTGGGGATCGAAAACTACAACGACATCCAGGTCGGCGACCAGATCGAGGCGTACACCATCGAGAAGATCGCCGGCACCCTGGTGTAGCGGCGGCCTCCCTTGGTCGTCGCGGTGCTCACCGCGGACCTTCTCTTCCCCGGGGCGCTGTCCCTGAAGGACAAGCGGCGCCGCATCGCGGGACTCACGGCGAGGATCCGCGCGGGATACCCCGTTTCCGTGGCCGAGGTGGCGCACCACGACAAGTGGCAGCGAGGTACGATCGGCGTCGCCCTCGTCACCACGGACACCCGGCTCGCCCGGTCGATGTTCGACCGGATCGCGGACGGGATCGGCAGGGACGGGGAGGTGGAGCTGTTGTCCGCCCGCATCGAATTCTTCCGGCCCGAGGGGGGCGATTCCGAATGAGAGGTCGAGGCGACCGACCGGCGCGCGTCGCGGAACGGATCCGGGAAGAGCTCTCCGTCCTCCTGCAGAGGAAGGTGAACGACCCCGGGCTGTCGGGCGTGACGATCACCTCGGTCTCCATCACCCCCGATCTGAAGCTCGCCCACGTGCGCTGGACCGCGCTCGCGGACGAGGCCGCGCGGAAGGAGGTCGTGAGGGCCCTGCGGCGCGCCGAAGGGTACCTCCGGCGGGAGGTGGGGACGGCCCTGGGGCTGCGAAGCGCGCCGGAGCTGCAGTTCCACTACGACGATTCGTACGAGCGCGGGGCCCGCATCGACTCGCTCCTCCGGGACATCTCGAAGGAAGGGGGGGAGCGGGAATGAGGGGAGACCTGTCCGCCATCTGCAGGGTGTTCGCGGAGAAGGAGCGGTTCCTCATCGCGTGCCACGAGAACCCGGAGGGGGACGCCATCGGGTCGGAGCTGGCGCTGGCGCTGGCGCTCCGGAAGATGGGAAAGACCGCCGCGGTGCTGAACGCCGACCCCGTCCCGGAGAACCTGCGGTTCCTCCCCGGCGCCGACACGGTCCGGATGGAGGAGGACGGTTCGAAGTACGAGGTCGCTGTCGTGGTCGACTGCGGCTCCCCGGAGCGGACCGGGAGGGTGGAGGCGGAGCTCCGGAAGCCGCCGCTGCTCGTCAACATCGACCATCACCGCACCAACGGCGTCCGCGGCGACCTCGCCCTTGTGGACCCCGACGCCGCGGCGGCGGGGCTCCTGGTCTACCGCGTGCTCGCCGCCATGGGATGCCCGATCGACCGCGACATCGCGGAGAACATCTACGTCGCCGTCCTGACGGACACCGGCTCGTTCCATTACGGGAACTCCTCGCCGGAGGCGTTCGAGGTGGCGGGGGAAATGGTCCGCCTCGGCGTGGACCCGTGGTCGGTGGCGGAGCAGGTCTACGAGACCCAGAGCCTCTCCCGGCTGCGCCTCCTCGGGAGGGCGCTCTCCTCCCTGGAGATCGCCCTGGAGGGGAAGGTGGCGTCCATCACCACGATGCTTTCGGACCTGGCGGAGGCGGGGGCGGGGAAGGACCTCATGGAAGGATTCATCAACTACCCCCGGTCGGTCCTGGGCGCGGAAGTGGCGGTATCCTTCAGGGAGGAGCAGGGCGGCGCGTTCCGGGTGAGCTTCCGCTCCAAGGGGCGGGTCGACGTTTCGGAGGTGGCAGCGCGGTTCGGCGGAGGCGGCCACCGGAACGCCGCGGGCTGCACGGTCCAGGGGTCGATCTCCGAAGTGAAGCGAAAGGTCTTCGACGCGCTCGGAGCCGCGCTTTCGTGACCGGGGGCGTGCTCGTCCTCGACAAGCCCGGCGGCATCACCTCCTTCGACGCCGTCCGGCTCGCGGGAAGGATCCTCGGGGAGAGGAAGTGCGGCCACGCCGGGACGCTCGACCCGATGGCGACGGGCGTGCTTCCCATCTGCGTCGGGAACGCCACGAAGATCGCCGGGTACCTTGCGGACGAGGAGAAGGAGTACGAGGCGGCGTTCGCCTTCGGCATCGCCACGGACACGGGGGACGCGACCGGGAAGCCGGTGGAGACGCGCCCGGGAGCCGCGGCGGACGAGACGGCCGTCGCGTCGGCGCTGGCGACGCTGGTCGGCACCTTCCTCCAGGTCCCGCCGTCCTACTCCGCGGTGAAGGTGGGCGGGGTGCGCTCCTACGCGCTGGCGCGGAAGGGGAAGGAGGTTCCGCTGGCGCCCCGCCGGGTGACGGTGTCCGCGGCGCGCCTGCTGTCCTGGGACGAGCGGGGATTCTCCGCGGCGATCGCCTGCTCGAAGGGGTTCTACGTCCGGGCGCTGCCACGGGACCTGGGGGAACGACTCGGTGTTCCGATGACGGTCTCCCGGCTGCGGCGTCTCCGGGTGGGGCCGTTCCAGATCGGGAGCGCCGCGACGCTGGAAGAGCTGCGGGAGCTCGCCGCGGCGGGACGGGCCGGCGAGCGGATGATCCCGATCGTCGACGCCCTTTCCCGCATGCCGGCCTGGGTGGTGCCGCCCGACGCGGTGAACGCCGTCCGGAACGGGCGGCTTGCGGGATCCTGGATCGCCGGGCGCGCCTCCGGGGAGCGCGGGGATACGGCGCTGCTCGTCACGGAGCGGCGCGAGCCGCTGGCGATCGTCGGCCGGGACGCTTCGGGGCTGTGGAAGATCCTGAGGGGCATGTAATTTACATCCCCGAATGGATGTGATATAAAGAATTCTTCAATAAAACCGGGAATATCTCGGCGAAAGGGAAGGGCGCAAGGACATGAGCCTGGTTACGGAAAAAAAGAAGGACATCATCGGCAGATTCCGCACGCACGACACCGACACCGGTTCCCCGGAGGTGCAGATCGCGCTCCTGACCGAGCGGATCAACATGATCACGGATCACCTGAAGAGCCACACCAAGGATTTCGGCTCCCGCAGAGGATTGCTGAAGCTGGTCGGGCAGCGCCGCCGCCTGCTGGACTACCTGAAGGCGAAGGAGTCGCTGCGGTACAAGACGGTGGTCGAGTCCCTCGGGCTGCGCAAGTAGTTCCTACACAAGAAGGGAATAAAAAACAGTGGGAAACGTGTACGAAGCGGAAATCTCCGGACGGGTGTTATCCATCGAATCCGGGCGCTGGGCCAAGCAGGCCGGGGGCGCCGCGGTCGTATCCTACGGCGGGTCCGTCGTCCTGGTGACCGCCTGCGTGACGGACACCCCCCGCCCCGGGATCGATTTCCTCCCGCTGGTCGTCGACTACGTCGAGAAGACCTTCGCCGTGGGCAAGATCCCGGGCGGGTTCTTCAAGCGCGAGGGGAAGCTCTCCGAGTTCGAGGTGCTGACCTCCCGGCTGATCGACCGGCCGTTGCGGCCGCTGTTCCCGAAAGGGTTCTACAACGAGATCCAGGTCATCGCCACGGTGCTCTCCGCGGACAAGCAGAACGACACGGGGATCCTGGCGATGATCGGCGCCTCGGCGGCGCTTTCCATCTCCGACATCCCGTTCGGCGGCCCCATCGCGGGAGCGCGGGTCGGCCGGATCGACGGCGAGCTGGTCATCAATCCGCTGCTGCAGGACATCGAGCGCAGCGACATGAACATCTTCGTCGCCGGCAGCCGCGACGCGATCCTGATGGTCGAGGGGGAGGCCGGCGAGATCCCCGAGGAGGAGGTGCTCGACGCCATCTTCCACGCGCACCGGTCGCTCGTGCCCGTCCTCGAGATGCAGGAGAAGATGGCCCGGGAGATCGGCAAGGAGAAGCGCGCCTACGAGAAGAAGGAGCTGTCCGAAGAGGACGCGGGGAAGATCGGGGGAATCGCGGGCGACGCGCTGACCGAGGCATACTCCATCCTGGCGAAGCAGGAGCGCCGCAAGAGGATCGAGGAGGTCGCCGAGGCCGTCCGCGGCTCGTTCTCCGAGGAGGAGCGGCTGGAGAAGGGGATCCTGATCGCCGACGCGTTCAAGGGGCTCGAGAAGAAGATCGTGCGCGGGAAGATCCTGCGGGAGAAGAAGCGGATCGACGGCCGCGGCCTGTCCGACATCCGGAACATCTCCTGCGAGGTCGGCGTGCTCCCCAGGACGCACGGCTCCGCCGTGTTCACGCGGGGCGAGACGCAGGTCCTGGCCACCGCGACGCTCGGGACCAAGCAGGACGAGCAGCGGATCGACTCCCTCCTGGGCGACACGACCAAGGCGTTCATGCTGCACTACAACTTCCCGCCGTTCAGCGTCGGCGAGGTGAAGATGCTCCGCTCCCCGGGGCGCCGCGAGGTCGGCCACGGGGCGCTGGCGGAGCGCGCGGTGTCGAAGGTGCTCCCCCAGAGCGCCGACTTCCCCTACACGGTCCGCGTGGTCTCCGAGGTGCTCGAGTCGAACGGCTCCTCCTCGATGGCCACCGTGTGCGGCTCCTCCCTTGCCATGATGGATGCGGGGATCCCCACCACCGGCGCCGTCTCCGGGATCGCGATGGGGCTGATCAAGGAAGGCGGCGATGTCGCCGTCCTGTCCGACATCCTCGGCGACGAGGACCACCTGGGCGACATGGACTTCAAGGTCGCGGGCACGAAGAACGGCGTCACCGCGATCCAGATGGACATCAAGATCGGCGGCGTCGACCGCGACATCATGCTCACCGCGCTCCGGCAGGCGCGGGAGGGGCGCCTCTTCATCCTCGAGCGGATGAACGCCGCCCTCTCCGGGCACCGGCCCGAGCTCTCGCCGTTCGCCCCGCGGATCTACGTGATGATGGTCAAGCCCGACAAGATCCGCGAGATCATCGGCCCGGGGGGAAAGATCATCCGCGGCATCCAGGAGCAGACCGGCGTCAAGATCGACATCGAGGACGACGGGACGGTCAAGATCGCCGCCGTGGACGCCGACTCCGCCCGCGCGGCCATCTCCATCATCGAGGGGATCGCGCAGGTCCCCGAGGTCGGGAAGGTCTACCAGGGACGGGTCCGGAAGATCATGGATTTCGGGGCGTTCGTCGAGATCTTCCCGGGGACCGACGGACTGCTGCACGTCTCCCAGATCTCCAAGCTCCGGGTCAACACGGCCGAGTGCTTCAAGGAGGGGGACGAGGTCACCGTCCGCGTCCTCGAAGTGGACCGGGACGGGAAGATCCGGCTCTCCCACAAGGAGTTCGAGGAGGAAGGACGCTTCAAGGCCGCAACCGGCCCCCCGCCGGCCTCCGACAGGGATAAGGAGGCGGGCCCGGGCCGGGACCGCGAGCGGGGCCGGGGACCGAGAGGTAGAAGGTAGCCGGCGGAACCCGATGACGGTTGCCGGCACACTCCTCGAAAACGGAATCGCGATCGTCACCGAGCAGGTGCCCTGGCTTCGGTCCGCCACGGCGGGAATCTGGGTCCCCGTAGGCTCCCGGGCGGAGACGCAGGCCGACAGCGGCATCGCCCACTTCATCGAGCACATGCTCTTCAAGGGGACCGCCCGCAGGAAGGCGGTCGACATCTCCCGGGCCATCGAATCGGTCGGCGGAACGATGAACGCCTACACGTCCCGCGAATTCACCTACTTCTTCGCCAAGGCCATGGAGAAGGATTTCCCGCTGATCGTCGACCTCCTGGCGGACATCTACCGGGACTCCGTCTTCGACGAGGAGGAGCTCGCCCGCGAGAAGAGCGTCATCCTCCAGGAGATCCTGATGGTGGACGACACCCCGGAGGAGTTCCTGAACGATTTCTTCAACCTCTCCTACTGGGGGGGGCACCCGCTCGGGCTGCCGGTGCAGGGGACAGCGGAAAGCGTGGGGCGGTTCGACCGGGGCGCGGTCGTCGGCTGTTTCCGCGACCGTTTCCGCAGACGGGGGATCGTCGCGACCGTCGTGGGGAACCTTCCGCACGAGGCCGCGGTCTCCGCGTTCCGGGAGGCGCTGTCCCCGCTGGAGCTGAAGGAGGCGCTGGCCGTCTCCCCGCCCGCGGAGCCGGCCGGCGGGACGTACCTGAAGCCCAGGGAGCTCGAACAGGCGCACCTGTGCCTGGGCGCGCCCGCGGTGGCCCGGAAGAGCGACCGGATCTTCGCGATGGACGTGATCAACGCCGTCCTCGGCGGGAGCTCCTCGAGCCGGCTCTTCCAGGAGGTGCGCGAGAAGCGGGGGCTGGCGTATTCCGTGGGTTCCACGGTGTCCGTCTACGCCGACGCGGGGATCCTCGAGATCTACGCCGGCACGGGGAAGGAGCAGGTCGAGGAGGTCCTCGAGGTGGCGGGACGCATCGTAGACGACCTCCGGGAGGGGGGGATCACCGACGACGAGGTGGCATTCGCGAAGGATCTCATCAAGGGGAACACCCTCCTGTCGCTGGAGAGCACGATGTACCGCATGTCCCACCTCGCGATGAACGAGATGTTCCTCGACCGGAGGGAGCCGCCGGAGGAGGTCCTGGCGCGCGTGGACGCGGTGACGCCGTCCCAGGTGCGCGACCTGGCGGCGGAGCTTCTCCGCAGGGACCGGTTCACGCTGGCCGCCGTGGGGGATCTCCCCGAAGGGGGGCTCGGGTTTTGAGCGGCGGCGCGGTCTGCGACGTCCGTGTTTCCCTGGTCCGGGGAGGGGAGGAGTTCCTGCCCGCATACCAGACGCCGGGCGCCGCGGGGATGGACCTGAAGGCGGCGGTGGACTCCGACGTGGTCATCCCGCCGATGGGGCGGGCCTCGATCCCGACCGGCGTGGCGGTCTCCATGCCGCCGGGGGTGGAGGCGCAGGTCCGGCCGCGCAGCGGGCTGGCGATCCGCCACGGGGTGACGTGCCTGAACAGCCCCGGGACGATCGACGCGGACTACCGCGGGGAGATCCAGGTGATCCTCGCGAACCTCGGCGGGGAGCCGTTTGTCGTGCGGCGGGGCGACCGGATCGCCCAGGTCGTGTTTTCCGCGGTGCTGTCGGCGCGACTGACGGTCGTTCCGGACCTCGACGGGACGGCGCGCGGCGCGGGCGGCTTCGGACACACGGGAAGGTAAGGCAAGGAGGGCGTCGTGATCGAACGGTACACGCGGCCCGAAATGGCGGCGATCTGGCAGGACGAGAACCGGTTCCGCATCTGGCTCGACATTGAGATCCTGGCGATGGAGGCGATGGTCCGGCGGGGGCTGATCCCGAAGGAGGCGCTTGCCAGGGTCCGGCGGAAGGCGGCCTTCGACGTCGCGCGGATCGACGAGATCGAGAAGAAGGTAAAGCACGATGTCATCGCCTTCCTCACCTCGGTGGCCGAACACATCGGGGAGGATTCCCGCTTCCTCCACGTGGGGATGACCAGCTCGGACGTGCTCGACACGGCGTTCGCGGTCCAGATGCGGCAGGCGCTGGCGCTGCTGATCGAGGAGGCGGAAGGGGTCTTCGACGTGCTGAAGGCCCGGGCGGTAGAGCACCGGGGGACGGTGATGATCGGCCGCACCCACGGCGTCCACGCGGAGCCGGTGACATTCGGGTGGAAGATGGCGCTCTGGGCCGACGAGGTCCGGCGGGACATCGCGCGGCTCGAGCGCGCCCGCGACGTCATCTCGGTCGGCAAGATCTCCGGGGCGGTGGGGACCTTTGCCAACATCGACCCGTTCGTCGAGGAGCATGTCTGCCGGAAGCTGGGGCTCTCGCCGGCGCCCGCATCCACACAGGTCATCCAGCGCGACCGGCACGCCGAGCTGTTCTCCACGCTGGCGATCGTCGGCTCCTCCCTCGACAAGTTCGCGACGGAGATCCGGCACCTCCAGCGAACCGAGGTGCTCGAGGCGGAGGAGTTCTTCTCCGAAGGGCAGAAAGGGTCTTCCGCTATGCCCCACAAGCGGAACCCGGTCCTGTCCGAGAACATCTCGGGGCTGTCGCGGCTTTTGCGCGGCTACGCCGTCACCGCGCTGGAGAACGTCGCCCTGTGGCACGAGCGGGACATCAGCCACTCCTCCGCGGAGCGGGTGATCGCCCCCGACGCGACCATCGTCCTCCACTTCGCGCTGGGACGGTTCCGGGGGATGATGGAGAAGCTCATGGTGTATCCCGACCGGATGATGAAAAACCTGCAGAGCACCAACGGCCTGCTCTTCTCCCAACGGGTGCTGCTTGCGCTGGCGGC
The DNA here is from genome assembly GCA_040758155.1 of Thermodesulfobacteriota bacterium. Taxonomy (NCBI): domain Bacteria; kingdom Pseudomonadati; phylum Thermodesulfobacteriota; species Thermodesulfobacteriota bacterium. The sequence goes on along the minus strand of JBFLWB010000140.1, from coordinate 16,912 downwards.
GAAGGGGTTCTCCAGGGAGAAGGCGTACGAGGTGGTCCAGCGTTCGGCGATGAAGTCCTGGAAGACGGGGCGGCAGCTCCGGACGCTCCTGTGGAAGGACCGGGACGTGCGTTCGGCGCTGACGAAGGAGGAGTTCGAGGAGCTGTTCGACATCGGCTATTACGTCAAGAACATCGACGGGGTCATCGACCGCGTGTTCGGGGCGGATGGAAAGGGGAGGAAGGCGTGAAGGCGAAGATCTACGTTACCCTGAAAAAAGGGGTCCTCGATCCGCAGGGGAAGGCGATCCTCTCCTCGCTGAACCATCTGGGGATCGCGGGGGTGGAGGACGTCCGGGTCGGGAAGTACATGGAGCTCGCGCTGGGGGACATCGGGAAGGACGAGGCGGCGCGGCGCCTCGACGACGCGTGCCGGCGGCTTCTCGCCAACACGGTCATCGAGGATTACCGGATCGAGATCGGGGAGTGAGATGAAGACGGCGGTACTGGTGTTCCCCGGCTCCAACTGCGACCACGACGCGTACCATGCACTGAAGCACGTGGTCGGGCTGGACGCCCGGTTCGTGTGGCACAAGGAGTCCTCCCTCGAGGGGTACGACGCCGTCGTGATCCCGGGCGGCTTCACCTACGGGGACTACCTGCGCACCGGCGCGATGGCGAAGCTCTCCCCGGTGATGGAAGCGGTCCGGCGGTTCGCGGAAGGCGGCGGCCCGGTCATCGGCATCTGCAACGGGTTCCAGATCCTGCTGGAGGCGGGTCTGCTCCCGGGAGCGATGATCGTCAACGAGTCGCTCCGGTTCGTATGCGACTACGTCCACCTCAAGACCGAGACCGCCCGCACCCCCTTTACGCGCGGGTTCTCCCCGGGGACGGTCCTGCGGATCCCCGTCGCGCACTACCAGGGGAACTACTTCGCTGACGCGGGGACGCTGGCCGCCCTCGAGGAGCGGGGGCAGGTGGTGTTCCGGTACTGCGACGCCCGCGGGAACGCGACGGCGGAGGCCAATCCGAACGGCTCCGCCGGGAACATCGCGGGGATCTGCAGCGAAGGGGGGAACGTCCTCGGCATGATGCCCCACCCGGAGCGTTGCGCGGAGGAGGCGCTGGGAAGCGCGGACGGCCGGCGGCTGTTCGATTCCATGGCGGCATGGCTCAAGGAGAAGGGGAGATGAAGGAGAAGCCGGTCACCCTCGAGCTTGCGAAGGAGCACGGTCTTTCCGAGGAGGAGTACGACCGCGTCCGCTCCATCCTGGGCCGGACGCCGGGCTTCACCGAGCTCGGCATCTTCTCCGTCATGTGGAGCGAGCACTGCTCCTACAAGAGCTCCCGGATCCACCTGAAGAAGTTCCCGACGAAAGGGCCGCGCGTCCTCCAGGGGCCGGGGGAGAACGCGGGGATCGTCGATATCGGGGACGGCCTCGCTGTGTCCTTCAAGATGGAGAGCCACAACCACCCGTCCTTCATCGAGCCGTACCAGGGGGCCGCCACTGGAGTCGGCGGCATCCTGCGCGACGTCTTCACCATGGGGGCGCGCCCGATCGCGTCGCTCGACTCCCTGCGCTTCGGCCGCCCCGACCACCCGCGGACGCGGTATCTGGTCACGGGCGTCGTCGGCGGGATCGCGGGGTACGGCAACTGCATCGGCGTTCCCACGGTAGGCGGAGAGATCTACTTCGACGAGTGCTACGACGGGAACATCCTTGTAAACGCCTTCACGCTCGGCGTGGTGCGTAAGGAGTCCATCTGGCGAGGGTACGCGTCGGGGGTGGGGAATCCCATCGTCTACGTCGGGTCGAAGACGGGCCGGGACGGCATCCACGGCGCGACGATGGCCTCCGGGGAGTTCGACGAGAAGTCCGAGGAGAAGCGCCCCACCGTGCAGGTCGGCGACCCGTTCACGGAGAAGCTGCTGCTGGAGGCGTGCCTCGAGCTGATGCGCACCGACGCGATCGTAGGGATCCAGGACATGGGCGCGGCGGGGCTGACCTCCTCCTCCTTCGAGATGGCTTCGCGCGCCGGCACCGGCTTCACGATGGACCTCGACCTCGTCCCGCAGCGGGAGGAGGGGATGATCCCCTACGAGCTGATGCTCTCCGAGTCCCAGGAGCGGATGCTTCTGGTGGCGAAGAAGGGGCGGGAGGACGAGGTCCGCGCGATCTTCGAGAAGTGGGACCTCGACGCGAGCGTCATCGGGGAGGTGACCGGCGACGGCATCGCGCGGATCCGCTGGCGCGGGGAGACGGTGGCCGAGATCCCGGTCGCCCCGGTGACGGACCAGGCGCCGCTCTACGACCGGCCGGCGGCCCGCCCGGAATCCCAGGACGCGCTGCAGCAGGGGCTCGATCCGGCTTCGCTGCCCGCCCCCGCCGACCTGGCGGAGACGTGGACGCGGCTGATGAGCTGCCCCGAGATGGCGGACAAGAGGTGGGTCTTCCGCCAGTACGACCACATGATCCGGACGAACACGCTCGTGCTCCCCGGGTCCGACGCCGCGGTGCTGCGGGTCAAGGGGACGCGGAAGGGGATCGCGCTGTCGGTGGACTGCAACAGCCGTTACTGCTACCTCGATCCGTACGTCGGCGGAATGATCGCCGTCTGCGAGTCGGCGCGCAACGTGGCCTGCTCCGGGGCGGAGCCGATCGGCCTCACCGACTGCCTGAATTTCGGCAACCCGGAAAAGCCCGAGATCATGTGGCAGTTCCGCTCCTCCATCGAGGGGATGGCGAAGGCGTGCGGGGAGCTCGAGATCCCCGTGGTCTCCGGCAACGTCTCCTTCTACAACGAGACGATGGGGAAGGGGATCTATCCCACCCCGACCGTGGCCATGGTCGGCCTGCTCGAGGACGCGGATCGCCGGCGGGTCCAATGGTTCGACGCCCCCGGCGACGCGGTGTTCCTCGCCGGCCCGGAACGCCTCGGGATCGACCTTGGGGGATCGCTGTACCTGAAGGAGGTCCACGGAAAAGTGGCGGGCACGCCGCCTCCGGTGGACCTCGCGCACGAAAAGCGGCTGCAGCGGTTCCTGGCGGCCGCAGCGGCGGAGGGGGCGCTGTCCTCGGCGCACGACCTGGCGGAGGGCGGATTCGCCTGCGCGCTCGCGGAGTGCTGCATCACGAGGCCGGCCGGCCCGATCGGCGTGAAGGTGGCCAACCCGTTTCCGGAAGCCGTTCGGCCGGATTTCGCGATGTTCGCGGAATCCCAGGGGGCGGTCCTGCTTTCCTGCCCTTCCGCGAAAAAGGAGGCGCTGATCGACGTCGCCGCCCGTTTCCGTATTACAATACGGGAGTTGGGGGAGGTCGGCGGGGAGCAGATCGAAATCGGCGTCGTCGCGGCGGTCAACGCGGCGGGGCTGCAGGCCTGCTGGCGGGAAGGATTCGCCAAGGCGTTGGGGCTGGAGGGCTGAAGGGGCGCTCATGGCGTTGGACGGCTGGCATGAAGAGTGCGGCATCTTCGGGGTCTACGGGTACCCCGAGGCCGCGAACCTCACCTACCTCGGGCTCTACGCCCTGCAGCACCGGGGGCAGGAAAGCGCCGGGATCGCATGCTCCGACGGCGATGTGATCACCTTCCATCGTGAGATGGGGCTGGTCGCCGACATCTTTTCCGAGGAGACGCTCTGCCGCCTCCCCGGCAGCAGCGCCATCGGCCACGTGCGCTACTCGACGACCGGTTCCTCCGAGCTGAAGAACTGCCAGCCGCTGGTGGTCGACTTCGAGTCCGGCTCCATTTCCGTGGCGCACAACGGCAACCTCGTCAACGCGCACGAGATCCGCAGCGAGCTGGAGGTTTCAGGGTCCATCTTCCAGTCGTCGATGGACACCGAGGTCATCATCCACCTCATCGCACGCTCCCGGAAGGAGCGGATCGAGGACCGGATCGTTGACGCGCTGAAGCAGGTGCGCGGCGCCTACTCCCTGCTGTTCCTGACCCGGGACAAGCTGATCGCCGTCCGGGATCCGCACGGCATCCGCCCGCTGGTGATCGGGAAGCTCAAGGGGACCGGCGGCGGGACCGTCATCTGCTCCGAGACGTGCGCCCTCGACCTGATCGAGGCGGAGTTCGTCCGGGACGTGGAACCCGGTGAGATGATCGTGGTGAGCGCCCGCGGGCTGGAGGCCCACAAGCCTTTCCTCCCCGCCGTGGAGCGGTTCTGCATCTTCGAGCACGTGTACTTCGCCCGTCCCGACTCGATCATCGGCGGGAAAAGCGTCTACGAGGTCCGCAAGGAGCTGGGGCGCCAGCTCGCGCGGGAGCATCCCGCCGACGCCGACATCGTCATCCCCATCCCCGACTCGGGCGTCCCGGCGGCGCTGGGATACTCGGAGGCGTCGGGGATCCCGTTCGAGATGGGGCTGATACGGAACCACTACGTCGGCCGCACCTTCATCGAGCCGCAGCAGTCGATCCGCCACTTCGGAGTGAAGGTGAAGCTGAACGCGGTGCGCGGCGTCGTGGGCGGGAAGCGGGTCGTCGTGGTGGACGATTCCATCGTCCGCGGCACGACGGGTCGCAAGATCATCAAGATGATCCGGGCCGCCGGCGCGCGGGAGATCCACGTGCGCATCAGCTCGCCGCCGACCTGCTACCCCTGCTTCTACGGGATCGACACCCCCTCGCGCCGCGACCTGATCGCCGCCACCCACACGCTGGAGGAGATCAACACCTACCTGACCTCGGATACCATCGGATACCTGAGCATCCAGGGGCTCCACGCCTGCGTGCCGAACGGGAAGGCGACGTACTGCGACGCCTGCTTCACCGGGAATTACTCGATACCGCTGGAGCTGGAGGAGGCCGGGGAGCAGCTGCCGCTGTTCCGGAGGTCGGTCAGCGTCTGACCGGGGGGAAAAAATCCAAGCGTCACCGGGGGAAGCGATGAAGGTCGATGCCGGCCGGTCCGCACGGTTCCCGTCCGAGCTTGCCGCGGACAGGAACCGCTTCCTGTCCATCCTGAGGGAAAAGAGCTACGAGAAGCGGAAGGTCGTCCTGTCCTCGGGGAAGGAGTCCGACTTCTACATCGACTGCCGGCAGACCACGCTCGACGCGGAAGGCGCCGTGCTCACGGGGCGGCTATTCTGCGCGATGCTGGAGGTCGGGGAGCGGCCGGAGGCGGTGGGCGGGATCACCCTCGGGGCCGACCCGATCGTCACGGCGGTCTCGATCACCAGCGCGATGCGGGGATGGCCTGTCCCCGCGTTCATCATCCGCAAGGAGCCGAAGAAGCACGGGACGGCGCAGTGGATCGAGGGGACGAAGAACCTGAGGCCGGGGATGCGCGTCGCGATCCTGGAGGACGTGGTCACGACGGGGGCATCGACGCTGCGCGCCATCGAGCGGGCCGCCCTGTCCGGGCTCGTCGTCGCGCGCGTGCTGTGCCTTGTAGACCGGAACGAAGGCGGAGCGGAGGCCGTGGCCGCGGCGGGGTTCCGGATCGAGCCGATGTTCCTGAAGGAGGAAGTGGAGAATGCCTGATTTCCGCAGGAGCGCGGCGGCGCTGCTGCTTGCGGCGCTGGCGGCGATCGCGGCCGGCTGCGGATCGCGGTCGGTCGCCCTTTACGAGAAGGTCGCCGGGTCCCCGGCGTACGCGCGGGTGACGGAGGACGCCACCCGGACCCGCGAGGTCCACGACGGTCTGGACACCCGGTTCATCATCACCGCGACCTGGCTCTCCGCGCCGTGGCTCAAGGCCTTCTCGGAGGAGTACTCCCGCATCTATTATATCGACCCCGCCCGGAGGGACCGGACGATCGCGCAATGGCGCGCCGAGTCGGAGCGGTACGTACGGTTCTTCGTCGCGCTGTGGGTCCCCGAGGAGAAGGAGAACGACCTGGACAAGCCGGAGTCGCTTTGGAGCCTCCGGCTGGTCCGGGCCGACGAAAAGGACTTCGGGCCGGTCTACGTACGAAGGACCGCCCTGCGTCCCGAGGAGATGGCGCGCTTCTTCCCGTATTCGGGGACCTGGTACCGGGGATACGAGGTGGCGTTCCCGAAAGAGGCCGAGCCGTCCGCGGAGGACGCGAAAACGAGCGCCCCGCGCCTGAAGCTGGTGCTGGCCGGAGTGCAGGGGCGCGCCGTCCTGGCCTGGAGATAACGGGCCTCCTTCATTCCCGGAAGCGGCGAACCAGCGTGTCTCTGCGGCCGTGCTCGTCGTCCTGGTACGGGTAATCGATCGTGGTGTGCAGCCCCCGGCTCTCCCTCCGCTGCAGGGCGCAGCGCACGATCAGCTCCGCGACGGTGCAGATGCTGCGCAGCTCGAGGAGGTCCCCCGTCAGCCGGAAGTTCCAGTAGTACTCCGAGATTTCCCTCTGCAGCATCTCGATCCGGTCCAGGGCGCGCGACAGCCGCTTGTTCGACCGCACGATCCCCACGTAGTTCCACATGGTGCGGCGCAGCTCCTCCCAGTTGTGCGAGACGACGACCGCCTCGTCGGGCTCCTGCGCCTCCCCCGGATCCCACTTCGGGATGTCAAGACTTGGGCGGGGCGTCCCCGCGTACCGCTCCGCCGCGCGGCGGAACGCCCGGTCGGAGAAGACCAGCGCTTCGAGGAGGGAGTTGGATGCGAGCCGGTTGGCCCCGTGAAGCCCCGTGCATGCGCACTCCCCGACGGCGAACAGGCGCGCGAGGTCCGTTTCCCCGTTGAGGTCGGTGAGCACCCCGCCGCACTGGTAATGCGCCGCCGGAACCACCGGCAGCGGCTCCTTCGTCATGTCGATGCCGAAGGACAGGCACGTCGCGTGGATGTTCGGGAAATGCTTCCGGATGAACGCCTTCCCCTTGTGCCGGATGTCGAGGAAGACGCAGTCCGCGCCGGTCCTTTTCAGCTCCGCGTCGATCGCGCGCGCGACGATGTCCCGGGGCGCGAGCTCCTTCATGGCGTGGATCCCCTCCATGAAGCGCTTCCCCTCCCGGTTGACCAGGATCGCGCCTTCCCCCCGGACCGCCTCGGAGATGAGGAACGACTTGGCGTGGGGGTGGAAGAGGCAGGTGGGGTGGAACTGGACGAACTCCATGTTGGCGATCGTCGCTCCCGCCCGGTACGCCATGGCGACGCCGTCCCCCGTGGCGACATCGGGATTGCTCGTATACAGGTACACCTTGCCGGATCCGCCCGTCGACAGCACCGTCGCGTCGGCCGTGAACCGGTGAACTTCCCCCTTCAAGCCGTCGAGCACGTACGCCCCCAGCACCTCGTCGGGATGTCTCCGGTCGGGGGCGATCTTCCGGCGGGTGATGAGGTTGACCGCCGCGTGGTGCTCGAGCAGACGGATGTTCCGGTTCTCCCGGACCCGCTCCAGCAGCGCCCGCTCCACTTCCCGCCCCGTAAGGTCCTCGGAATGGAAGATCCGGCGCTTCGAGTGCCCCCCCTCGCGGTGAAGGTCGTACTCCTCCTTCCCGGTCCGGCGGGTGAACCGTACCCCCCAGTCGATCAGCTCCCGGATCCGCGCCGGCGCGTCCCGGACGACCAGGTCCACGGTGTCCGGGTGGCACAGCCCGGCGCCCGCCCGGTGGGTGTCCTCGATGTGCGATTCGAAGGTGTCCTCGCCGCTCCAGACGGTCGCGATCCCCCCCTGGGCGTAGTTGGTGCTCGATTCGGACGCCTTCTTCTTGGTGATGACCGTTACCGTTCCCTTTTTCGCCGCCCGCAACGCGAAACTCAATCCGGCGATTCCGCTGCCGATCACCAGGAATTTCGAAACCCGCTCCATTGGGACTCCCTCGTCCGCAGACCCGTCCCCGGTTTGACTTCCCCGGGGGGTTTCCTTAAGATAGTATGAATTATGGTTTATTTACGATGCGTTTTCATGGTTTCCCTCCTCCTCTGGCCGATGGCGGCCCGCGGAGACATATACAAGTACGTGGATGGAGAAGGGGTGGTTCATTTTACCAACGTCCAGCCGGACGGGAAATACCGGCTTTACCTCCGGGAGGGACCCAAGGCCCGCCCCGCCCCGGTGAGGGCCGTCGGGCGCTCCGGGTACGACGATACCGGCTGGATGGCGAATTACGTGGAGCGGTACTGCAAGGCGAACCGGATGGAGCCCGCGCTCGTGCATGCCATCATCAAGGCGGAATCCGACGGCCGGCGGAACGCGATCTCCCCGAAGGGGGCGGAAGGCGTGATGCAGCTTATGCCGTTCACTTCACGGCGGATGAACGTGAGCGACCCGTTCGACCCGATCGAGAACATCGAGGGAGGGGTCCGGTACATCAAGGAGCTGCTCGCCGCCTTCGACGGGAACATCGCCCATGCCGTGGCGGCATACAACGCCGGACCGGGGGCTGTGAAGAAGTACGGCGGGGTGCCGCCCTTCAAGGAGACCCGCCTGTACGTCGAACGCGTTCTCACCCTGTACCGCCGGTACTCCCAGAGCGAATGAACAGCCCCTCCCGGCTGAATATTCCCAATTTTCTCACACTGTTGCGGATCGTCGCCATTCCCGCTGTGGTGCTTCTGCTGCTGCCGGGCGCCCGCCGGGAGATCTCCTTCCAGAGCTCGTTCGCGGCGTTTTCGATCTTCGTCGGCGCTGCGGTGACGGACCTGTTCGACGGCTACATCGCCCGCAGGTACCGGATGGTCACCGACGTGGGAAAGCTGCTCGACCCGCTGGCGGACAAGCTGCTGGTGTGCGCCGCCATGATCATGCTCATCCCGCCGGAACGGGTCCCCGCGTGGATGGCCGTCATTGTCGTGGCGCGGGAGATCGGCGTCACGGCCCTGCGCGGTATCGCTTCGACGGAGGGGGTGGTCATCGCCGCGTCGCGCCTGGGAAAATGGAAGACGCTCCTGCTGAACATCGGGGTGGCGATGCTGATCCTGCATTATCCTCTCTTCGGCCTTCCCGTCCACTCGATGGGGCTCGGGGTCCTTTCCGCCGGGCTCGTGCTTACCACATGGTCGGGGCTGGACTACTTTTTCCGGTTCGTGGGGGAGCTTTTCAAGCATGGTCCGGCCGACGGTCCTCCTTGACAACCTCTCGCCGGTTCGCCTAAAATCGTCCCTTACCGCGCGGGCGTAACTCAGCGGTAGAGTGCGACCTTGCCAAGGTCGAAGTCGCGAGTTCAAATCTCGTCGCCCGCTCCATCGCAACACGCAGGCCCCCGGATGCCTAGAGGTTTCCGGGGGCTTTTCCGTTTTTCGCCGATAGACGGACGGACAGGAGGATTCCCATGGACGCGCTGGCCTGCAGGTCGTGCGACAGGACGTATTCGATGGAGGACCCGGTATGGCGCTGCTCCTGCGGGGGACTCCTCGAGATCCGCTTCGAGGCCCGGTTCGACCCGGAGAAGATCGCCCGGCGGAAGCCCACGATGTGGCGGTACCGGGAAGCGCTGCCGATCCGGGACGACGCCAACATCGTCTCCTTCGACGAGGGGATGACCCCGCTGATCCCGGTGGACCTCGGCCCGGGGGAGCTTCTCCTCAAGCTCGAGCAGCTCTTCACGACGGGCTCGTACAAGGACCGCGGCGCCGCCGTGCTCGTCAGCAAGGCGAAGGAGCTCGGCGTCGGGCGGATCGTGGAGGATTCGTCGGGGAACGCGGGCTGCGCGATCGCGGCGTACGCGGCGAAGGCGGGGATCCGGTGCGGGATCCTGGTCCCTGAATCCGCATCGCCCGGGAAGCTGGCCCAGATCCTGATGTACGGGGCGGAGCTGACGCGTGTGCCCGGGAGCCGGGAAGACACCGCCGAAGCGGCGCTTGCGGCGGCCGCGACCGATTACTATGCGAGCCATTCCTGGAACCCGTTCTTCTTCCACGGGACGAAAACCTTCGCCTACGAGGTCTGGGAGCAGATGGGGTTCCGGGCGCCCGACACGCTCCTGCTGCCCACGGGCAACGGCACCCTCCTGATCGGCTCCTATATCGGATTCCGGGAGCTGAAAGGCGCCGGGCTGATCGACAGGATCCCGAGGCACGTGGTGGTCCAGTCGGCGCGGTGCGCGCCGCTTTACGAGATGTTCCGGGACGGGCTCGACTCCCTGCCGGCGGTCCGCGGCGGGGACACGATCGCCGAGGGAGTCGCGATCGCCGCACCGGTCCGGTGGGCGGAGATCCTGGAAATCGTGCGGAGCACCGGGGGGGAGATCGTCGCGGCGGACGATCCGGAAGTGGAAGAAGCGCTTCTCCTGCTGGGGCGCAAGGGGCTGTACGTGGAGCCGACCTCGGCTCTCCCCGTCGCGGCGTTCCTTTCCCGTCCCTCGCTCCGGACCGGCGTCGTGGCCGCCCCCCTGACGGGGCACGGGCTCAAGGCGACCGAGAAGATGTTGAAGATCGCTCGACGAGGAACGAGCGGGTCTTTCCCCCCGACGGATTGACCTGCGGCCGCTCCTCCGACCGCTCGATCGATACCGCGCCGACCCCCACGGAGGACAGGTAGGCCCGGAGACGGCGCTCCGCCTCCGCTCCGACCTGCGCGCGGTCCAGCCCCGGCGCTTCCTCGAAGCGCAGCCGAAGCGCGCTCGGCCCCGCCTGGAGGAGCTGGTACCTCGAAAGCCCCGTCGTTTCCTCGATCACCGTAGCCAGCACCAGGGGGAGCAGCGGCACGCTCGTGCCGTCCTCCCGTTCCACGCGCAGCGTTTCGTCGCGCCGCCCCTCGGGCCGGACGACGGGAAGCGGGCTGCCGCAGGGGCACCTTTCCGGCATCGTCGTGACGCTGTCGCCGAGGTCGTACCGGATGAGCGGCTGGAGCCGGTTGGCAAGGTTCGTGAGGAGCGTCGTGCGGGAGGGCTCTCCCGGGAGGGACGGCCGCCCCTCCGCGTCCACGGGCTCGAGGACCACCCAGTCGGCGTTGACGTGCATGCGACCGAGCCGGCAGTCGAACGCGATGCCCATGAATTCCGAAGCGGCGTAGGTGTCGCGCACGGGGCAGCGGAACGCGGCGGAGATCCGCTCGGCGAGCGGTCGGGAGAGCCGCTCGGCGCCCGAGAGCAGCAGGGCGGGGCGGATCCGCAGCCGTCCCGCCGCCTGCTCCTCCGCAAGGACGGCCAGCGCCGTGGGATAGGTCCCCACGACGGCCGGCCGGTAATCGTTCAGGGCGTCCACCAGCTCCGGCATGGGCGACATCAGGGAAAACGTGCGGTTGCGCCCGTACAGCCGCGGCCAATGGACACGGGCGCGGGCGTCGACCACCGAGCTGGCGAAATGGCCCCCCGTCGCGATGATCGTCGCGATGCGCACGTGGCACTTGAGAAGCGGAAAAAGGTCCCGGGCGGAGAGCAGTGACGGGATGCGGCGCTCCAGGAAGAGCGCCTGGTAGACCGTCATCGCCGCGGAGTCCTGCAGCAGGATGACGGGGGAACCGGTCGTTCCGGAAGAAGAGAAAGCGACGTAACGGTCCAGGTAGAGCTGCCCGATGCGGGAGGGATCGGCGACGAACGCGTCCGCCGTTTCCCTTCGAACCGCGGGATCGGTCGCCCAGGCGTCGAAATTCTCCATCAACTCCCGTTTGGAGACGGAAGGGAGAATCCCGATGTCCCGGATCTCCCGCGGGAGGGAGGCGTATTTCCCGCGGTAGAAGGGCGATCGGAGCCTCGCGTGGCGTACCGTTTCCTCGAGACGGGCCCGCATCCGGCCCGACCATCCCTCCGAAGATTCCCTCCCTGTCCGGCGAAGGTCCTGCAGCAACCGGAACAATGAAGGAATTTCGGGAGGTTGGCGGTTGGCCCTATCCGCAGTCCACGCGATCATGGCGGCCTTCCTCCCGGGTGTCCCCATTATAAATCCCTATAAATATGATAAATCGCATCCGCTCTCCCGGGGAGCCTCCGGGGCGTACGAGAAATGTGGATTGCCGGGAGCGTTTGCGGTAATCTGCGTTGGGCGTTTTATAACGAACGCGCCCCATGCGAAACGGGAGGGCCGGGGAGGCACGATTGAAACGGGGAACGGCGAGTGTAACCGCCGAAATCTGCAGGAAGTTCGGAAACGACCGCTCCCGCCTGATGGACATCGCCATCGCGGTGCAGGAAAGGTTCGGGTGCGTTTCGCACGAAGCCATGGAGGAGATCGCCCGCGCGGTCGGGTCGCACCGGGTGGAAGTGGAAAGCCTCGTGTCGTTTTATTCCTTCCTGTCGGTGAAGCCGCAGGGGAAGGTCGTCATCCGCCTCTGCCGCGACATCGTGGACTGGATGAAGGGGTACGAGGCCGTCGCGGAGGCGATGTCCAGGGAGCTCGGCGTCACGATGGGGGAGACGACGCCGGACGGCGCCATCACCCTGACCCACACCCCCTGCATCGGCATGAGCGACCAGGCGCCCGCCGCGCTGATCAACGGGGTGGTGGTGACGCACCTGACACCCGAACGGGGGCGGCAGCTCATCCGCGACCTGAGGAAGCACCTCGATCCGCAGCAGCTCGTCACGATGGTCGGGGACGGCAACAACGAGCATCCGCTCGTGCGGTCGATGGTCCGCAACAACATCCGGATGCGCGGGCCGGTCCATTTCGCCCCGTTCGACCCCGGGAGCGGTCTCCGGAAGGCGTTGGCGCTCGCACCCGCTGAGGTGATCCGCGCGATCAAGGACTCGCGGCTGCGCGGGCGCGGAGGGGCGGGCTTCCCCGCCGGGCTGAAATGGGAGATGGCCGCCGGTTCCCCCGGCGAGAGGCGTTACGTCCTGTGCAACGCCGACGAAGGGGAACCGGGAACCTTCAAGGACCGCGTCCTACTGACCGAGTGCGCCGACCAGCTTCTGGAGGGGATGGCGATCGCCGGCTACGCGGTCGGCAGCGACACGGGGATCGTCTACCTGCGGGGGGAGTACCGGTACCTCCTCGCGTTCCTCGAAAGCAGGATCGAAGAGCGTCGCCGGAAGGGGCTTCTCGGGCGGGACATCCTCGGGAGGAAAGGGTTCCACTTCGACATCCGGGTCCAGCTCGGCGCCGGGGCCTACATCTGCGGCGAGGAGACCGCGCTGATCAGCTCCTGCGAGGGGTTCCGCGGCGACCCGAAAAACCGCCCGCCGTTCCCGCCGCAGCAGGGATACCTGGGCAGCCCCACCATCGTCAACAACGTCGAGACGCTCTGCTGCGTATCCCGCATCCTGGTCGAGGGGAGCGACTGGTTCGCCTCGATGGGGTCCTCGCGGACCACCGGGACGAAGGTGCTGAGCATCTCCGGGGACTGCCGGAAGCCCGGGGTGTACGAAGTGCCGTTCGGCATCACCCCCGCCGAGCTGCTCGAGATGTCGGAGGCGGAAAACACGGGCACCCTGCTGATCGGCGGCCCCTGCCGGCAGATGATCGGGCCGGACCGGCTGGAGGGGCGGATCTGCTACGACGACCTCGCCACGGGCGGGGCGATCGTCGTCTTCAACCGCGCTCGCAACAGGCTGGAGATCGCGGAGCATTACCTCGACTTCTTCATCGAGGAGAGCTGCGGCCACTGCACTCCGTGCCGCGTGGGGCTGATCCTCCTGAAGGATCTGGTCCACAAGGTGATCGAGGGCGCCGGCGCCCCGGCGGACCTGGCGGAGATGCGCAGCCTGTCGAACTTCATCATCCGCACGAGCCGCTGCGGCCTCGGGCAGGCCGCCCCCAATCCCGTGCTGGGGGCCCTGGAGATCTTCGGGGACCTCTCGGCGGGGTTCGTCGCGGAGCGCAGGCCGGGACTGCTCCCGGAGTTCGACCTGTCCAAGGCGGTCATCGACGCCGAGCTGCGGGTCGGCAGGCAGTCGAAATACGTCTAACCGCCGGAGGAAGCGATGAGCCGCGTCACGTTCACGATCGACGGGAAGACGGTCAAGGCGATCCGGGGCCAGACGATCCTCAAGGCCGCGGAGGCGGCCGGGATCTTCATCCCGCGGCTGTGCGCATACCGGGACCTCACTCCCCACGGGAGCTGCCGGGTATGCTCGGTCCGGGTGAACGGACGCATCCAGGCCGCCTGCGTGCAGACCGTCGCCGAGGGGGCGGTCGTCGAGAGCGAGACCCCCGAGCTGCAGGAGTTCCGCCGGAACCTCGTCGACATGCTTTTCGTGGAGGGGAACCATTTCTGCATGTTCTGCGAGAAGAGCGGCTTCTGCGAGCTGCAGGCACTGGCCTACCGGTTCGGCATCGCGGCGCCGAGGTACCGGTACCTCAACCCGAAGCGCGACATCGACCTTTCGCATCCCGACGTCTACATCGACCACAACCGCTGCATCCTGTGCGGCCGCTGCGTCCGGGCCTCCCAGGACATGGACCGGAAGAACGTGTTCCAGTTCGTCGGGCGCGGCTCCAGGAAGCGGCTGCAGGTCAACGGCGATTCGCTGTCGGAGACCGACCTCAAGGCAACGGACGAGGCGGTCTCCGTCTGCCCGGTCGGCGCCCTGATGCGGAAGCGCGTCGGCTACGAGGTGCCCGTCGGGCAGCGGAGGTACGACGGGCAGCCCATCGGCGAAGATATCGAGACGAGGGAGGACAAATAGGATGTCGCCCAAGCCGCGCATCGCGACGGCCAGCCTGGCGGGCTGCTTCGGCTGCCACATGTCCGTCCTCGACATCGACGAGCGGATCCTCGAGCTGGCGACGAGGGTCGAGTTCGACCGCTCCCCGATCAACGACTTCAAGGAGTTCCGGGACCGCTGCGCGGTCGGCATCGTGGAGGGGGGGTGCTGCAACGAGGAGAACGTCGAGCTGCTGGAGAAGTTCCGGAAGCAGTGCGACGTGCTGATCTCCCTCGGAGACTGCGCGATCAACGGGGGCGTTCCCGCGATGCGGAACAACATCCCGCTGCGCGAGTGCCTCGAGCAGGCCTACCTGAAGTGCCCGGGAACCTACAACCCGCTGAACGTCCTGCCGAACGACCCGGAGATTCCCCTTCTGCTGAACCGGGTCTATCCGTGCCACGAAGTCGTGAAGATCGACCGCTTCATTCCGGGCTGCCCTCCGCCGGCGGACGCCATCTGGGCCGCCCTGACGGCCCTGCTGACCGGCAGGAGCGCGGAGCCGGTCTATGAGCACCTCAAGTACGATTAGAAGGATTTTTCGATGACGGCCGACGGCGGCAAGGGGAAACGGTACACGATCCTTCCGGTGACCCGCGTGGAGGGACACGGGAAGGTGACGATCCATATGGACGATTCGGGCGTGGTGGACCACGCGCGCCTGCACATCGTCGAGTTCCGCGGCTTCGAGCGGTTCATCCTCGGAAGGCCGTTCTGGGAAGTGCCGGTCATCGTCCAGCGGCTGTGCGGGATCTGCCCCGTGAGCCACCACCTGGCGGCGGCCAAGGCCATGGACCGGATCGTGGGGGGGGAGCGGCTCACCCCCACGGCGGAGAAGGTGCGCCGGCTCATGCATTACGGCCAGATTTTCCAGAGCCACGCGCTGCACTTCTTCCACCTGGCCTCCCCGGATTTCCTTTTCGGCACGGACGGCACGGCGGCGAGCGCCTTCGGCGCCCCTCCGGAAAAGCGCAACATCCTCGCGGTGGCCGCGAAGTTCCCGGACCTTGCGGTCCAGGGCGTGATGATGCGCAAGTACGGGCAGGAGATCATCCGGAGGACGGCCGGGAAGAAGATCCACGGCACCGGCGCCGTCCCCGGGGGCGTGAACAAGAACCTCTCCCTCGCGGAGCGGGACGATCTGCTCAAGGACGCCGACAGGATGCTGGCGTGGGCGCGCGAGGCGGTCGGCATCGCGCGCGACTTCACCATGGAGCATCTCGACGAGCTTGCGCCCTTCGGCTCGTTCGACTCAAACCACCTGTCGCTGGTGCGGGAGTCCGACGGGGCGCTCGACCTGTACGAGGGGGTGCTGCGCGCCGTGGACAAGGACCGCAACATGATCCTCGTCGACGTGAACCCCCAGAGGTACCTCGACGTGCTGATGGAGGAGGTGCGCCCCTGGTCGTACATGAAGTTCCCCTTCCTGAAGGAGCTGGGCCCCGAATACGGCTGGTACCGGGTCGGGCCGCTGGCGCGCCTGAACACGGCGTCGTTCATCGACACCGAAGAGGCGAACGCCGCGCACGGGGAGTTCCGGGAGCTGCACAAGGACCGGGCGAACAACGTCACCATGTGCTACCATTGGGCCCGGATGATCGAGCTGCTCCACGCGATCGAGAAGATCCGGGAGCTGCTCCTGGATCCGGACCTGCAGGGGAGGGAGCTGCTCGCCTCCGGGCCGCGCCGGGAGGAGGCGGTCGCCGTCGTCGAGGCGCCCCGGGGAACTCTCTTTCACCATTACCGCGTGAACCGAAACGACGAGGTGACGATGTGCAACCTCATCGTGTCCACGACCAATAACAACGAGCCGATGAACCGCGCCGTCACGAAGGTGGCCAAGGACCATTTCAGCGGGCGGAAGGAGATCTCCGGGAAGCTGCTGAACTGCATCGAGGTGGCCATCCGCGCCTACGATCCCTGCCTCTCCTGCGCGACGCACGCCGTGGGGGAGATGCCGCTGGACGTCGAGCTGGTCGATGCTTCGGGGGAAGTCATGGCGAAAATGGTGCGCGACGCGGGGGCCGCGGGAGAGGGATGAGCGGAGAGCGGATCCTGGTCATCGGGTACGGCAATCCCGGCCGCGCGGACGACGGGCTCGGGCCGGCCCTGGCGGAGCGGCTCGAGGCGCTGGGGCTGCCGGGCGTCACCGTCGAGAGCGACTACCAGCTTTCGATCGAGCATGCAGCGATGGCCGCGGAGCACGACATCGTGGTGTTCGCCGACGCGGACGGCTCCGCGGGAGAGCCGTTCTACCTGAGGCCGGTCGAGGGGAGGGCCTCCGGAAGGTTCACGACGCACGGCGTCGATCCCTGCGAGGTCCTTCACCTCGCACGCGCCTGCTTCGGCGCCGCGCCGAGGGGATATCTCCTGGGGATGCGCGCCGCGGTCCTCGACCGTTTCGGGGAAGGAATGAGCGATACGGCCCGGGAAGGGCTCGAGGCGGCGCTTGAATTCCTGCCGCGGTTCGTCGAGGTATCCCGGCGCGGACC
>JBFLWB010000139.1 GCA_040758155.1 Thermodesulfobacteriota bacterium | reverse complement strand
CTTGATGGTGCGATTAAAGTACATGGTCGGAAAATAGATGATCAGGTCAACCTTTCTGTGATCCGCCACCGTCTGGACCGTACTGAACTTCAATTGGACATTGGTCTGGTCTGCAACAAGAAGACTGAGGGAGTTGCGGGCAAGCTTTCCGTGAATGTCAGCCGCACAGTTGTTACAGTCGTCTGCGTAGAAGGTTGCTTTTCCCTTATCCGGGAACCGTCTGTAGAGAGAATCGAGTGCACGAGGATTCATGTCCGCAAAGAAATAGTTCGAGAAAACATGTTCAGCTGCGATCAGCGGGGTGCCATTTCGGATCTCTCGGGTGCCTCGGATCCTGCATTTCCCTGGACCCGCGAAAAGGTCGATGTAATTAAGTTCTTCGAACTTATTCTTCATCCCGGATCGGAATATAGAGATGTAACGGCCGACATAATAATGCTTCGAATTCGACCAGTCTCCAACGCAACGAACAGAAAGACCGTCCTCTT
Source organism: Thermodesulfobacteriota bacterium (assembly GCA_040758155.1). Classification (NCBI taxonomy): domain Bacteria; kingdom Pseudomonadati; phylum Thermodesulfobacteriota; species Thermodesulfobacteriota bacterium. Next base: position 30,605 of record JBFLWB010000139.1, on the reverse strand, counting down.
CGCAGGGAACCTCGCAAATACCCTCGTCGTTTTTATCACGTTCGCAGGGACACTCGAAGCCGGCCATCCTACCGCCTTTTCAAGAGTTCCATCTCTGATCTCGTTCGAATACCCCCTACTCCACCGTCACGCTCTTCGCCAGGTTCCTCGGCTGGTCCACGTCTGTGCCCTTCAGCACCGCCATGTGATACGCCAGGAGCTGCAGCGGGACCACCTCCATGATCGGGCGGGCGTACCGGCCGCACGCGGGCAGGCGCAGGATGTCGGACGCCTTCGCATCCAGCTCGTCGTCGCCTTCCGTCCCCACGGCGATCACCATCCCGCCGCGGGCGTGCGCCTCCTCCAGGTTGGAGATGGTCTTGTCGTAGCTCTCCCCCTTCGCGCACAGCACCAGCACCGGCATCCGCTCGTCGATCAGCGCGATCGGGCCGTGCTTCATCTCGCCGGCCGGGTACCCTTCCGCGTGGATGTAGGAAATTTCTTTCAGCTTCAGCGCGCCCTCAAGCGCGATCGGGTAGGAGATGCCGCGCCCAAGGTACAGGAAGTCGGCCGCGTCCTTGTACTTCTTCGCGAGCGCCTGGATCTCCTCGTCGTGCTTGACGTACTCCTCGATCTTGCGCGGCAGGTCGGAGAGCTCCGTCAGGTGCAGCGAGATCTCCTCGGGCGAGAGGATTTTGCGCGCCTGCGCCAGGTGCAGCGCCATCAGGTAGAGCGCTACGAGCTGGGTGGTGAACGCCTTCGTCGACGCGACGCCGATCTCCGGCCCCGCGTGCGTGTAGATGACGCCGTCGGACTCCCGCGCGATCGTCGAGGCGACCACGTTGCAGATGGAGATGGTCGTCGCCCCCTTGGCCTTGGCCTCGCGCATCCCCGCCAGCGTGTCGGCCGTCTCTCCCGACTGCGAGATCGGCACGCAGAGCGTCCCCTCCGGGACGACGGGGTCGCGGTAGCGGAACTCGGAGCCCAGGTCCACGTCGACCGGGATCCGCGCCAGCCCCTCGATCATGAACTTGCCGACCAGCGCCGCGTGCCACGAGGTGCCGCACGCCACTATGATCACCTTCTGGATGGCGGAGAGCTGCCCGTTGGAGAGCGGCAGCGTCTCGAAGAACGTCTCCCCCGTCTCGGGGAGCATCCGCCCGGCGAGCGTGTCGATGATCGCGCGCGGCTGCTCGTGGATCTCCTTGAGCATGAAGTGGCGGAATCCCCCCTTCTCCGCCATCACGGGCGACCAGTCGATCCGCTGCGGTCTGCGCAGCTTCGGCTTGCCGAGGAAGTCGGTGAGCTTGAGCTCCTTCGGCGTGGCCACCACCATCTCGCCGTCCTCCAGGAACAGGACGTCGCGTGTGTGCGATAAAAACGCCGTCAGGTCGGAGGCGAGGAAATATTCGCCTTTTCCCAGCCCCACCACCATCGGGCAGTTCAACCGCACCCCGACCAGCGTGCCGGGCTCCTTGTCCGACACCGCCAGGAACGCGTAGGAGCCGCGGATGTCCCCCACGGTCCGGCGCACGGCCTCCTCCAGCGTCAGCCCCACGTTCACGTAGGCGTCGAGCAGGTGGGAGATCACCTCGGTGTCGGTCTCGGAGCAGAAGGTGCGCCCCTTCGACATGAGCAGCTCTTTCAGCGTGCGGTGGTTCTCCACGATCCCGTTGTGGATGACCGCCACGTGCCCCACCCGGTGCGGGTGGGCGTTCTCGTCGGAGGGGCGGCCGTGGGTCGCCCAGCGGGTGTGCCCGACGCCGCAGGTCCCGTCGATCGGCTCCTTCGCGATCAGGTCGGTGAGCCGGGCGATCTTCCCCTGCGACTTGCGCACCGCGATGTCGCCGTCCGTGAGGACCGCGATCCCGGCCGAGTCGTACCCGCGGTATTCCAATCGGCGCAGCCCGTCCACCAGGATCTCGACGCACGGGTTCGGGCCGGTGTATCCGACGATTCCGCACATTTCACTTCTCCCCTTTCCCTGTCTTTTCCTTGACCGCCGGGACGGCGAGGCCGCATTTTTTAAGCAGCTCCGGCTTCTTGCGGGCCACCCAGTACTCCGACACCTTCTGCTCCGCGCGCGACAGCGCAAGGGCGTACGGCGGGACGTTTTTCGTGATAGTCGACCCGGCCCCGATCAGGGCGCCCTTCCCTATGGTGACGGGGGCGACGAGCATCGTGTCGCTCCCGACGAACACCCCGTCTCCGAGGACGGTCGGGTATTTCGCGAGGCCGTCGTAGTTGCAGGTGATGGTACCCGCCCCCACGTTGACCTTCCTCCCGACGGTCGCATCGCCCAGGTAGGTCAGGTGGTTGGCTTTCGATCCCCTGCCGATCCGGCTCTTCTTCACCTCGACGAAGTTGCCGATGTGCGCCTCTTCGCCGATGTCGCATTCCGGTCGCAAGTGCGAGAACGGGCCTACGATTGCGTTCCTGCCCACCCGCGAGGACACCATGACCGAATACGGCTTGAGATGGGCCCCGTCCCCGATGACGCAGTCCTGGACGACGCAACCCGTCTGGATCCGGACCGCCCGGCCCACGCGCGTGTTCCCCGCCAGCACGATCCCCGGCTCGAGGACCGAGTCCATGCCGACCCGCACTTCCGTCTCGACGTAGGTGCGGTCGGGATCGATGACCGTCACGCCGGCATCCATCAGAGCGTCCAGCTTCCGCGCCTGCTGGATCCGCCCCGCCTCCGCGAGCTCGCGGCGCGAGTTGATCCCCCGGACTTCGTCGGGGTCGCCGGCCACGAGCGGAACCACGCGCTTTCCCTGCGCGAGCGCCTCCAGCACGAGGTCGGTAAGATAAAACTCCCTCTGGGCGTTTACGTCGGAGATGCGGGGCAGGCCGGCTTCGAGGAAGGCGCGGTCGAAGGCGTACGTCCCCGAGTTCACCTCCCGGATTTTCCGGATGGGCGTGTCCGCGTCCTTCTCCTCGACGATCCGCGCCACGGTCCCGTTCCCGTTGCGCACGATCCGGCCGTACCCGGTCGGGTCGTCGAGGATCCCCGTCAGCACGGCGGCGACGGCGCCCTTCCGCCGGCGGACCGCCAGAAGCGCACGGATCGTGGAAGGCCGGATGAGCGGGGCGTCCCCGCAGAGCACCACGACCTCCTTCACCGAGGCGGGCAGTTCTTTAAGCCCGCACCGGGCGGCGTCTCCCGTGCCGAACTGGCTCTCCTGGATCGCCACCTTCCCGCCGAACTCCTCCACGGTCGGGAGCACCTTGTCGCGCCCGTAGCCGAGGACGAAGACCATCTCCTTGATCCCCGCACCCCTCGCCGCGGCGGCGACGTGCCACACCACGGGCCTGCCAAGAACGGGGTGCGCGACTTTCGGGAGGGCGGATTTCATCCGCTTCCCCTTCCCGGCGGCCAGGATGATCGCGGACACTCGGCTCATCGCTCTCCCCTTTCCTCCGAATGCTAATATATATCGGCCTCTTTGCCGATAAGTTTACAAGGTTTGCCGGGAGGAGGGAAGGAAGCTGCGACCATGGACGACGTGAAGATCATGCTGGACCGCATGGAAGGCGATATCGCCGTCCTGAAACAGCAGTACGACCTCTTCTTCCAGGGGACGCGGCGCGGCGAGCCGACCCGGGAGCGCAAGGAGTTCGAGGGGCGAATCCTTGCTTTAAGCCGCCGGTCGATCGTCAACGTCACCGACCAGCACCGCTTCAACAACCTTCAGGGGAAGTACTGGTCGTTCGCGAACCTGTGGACGCGGATGATCCGGGACCTCGAGGAGGGGCGGCTCCGCAGGGACGAAGCCGGCGCGGTCACGCGGCTGGGGATCGACCGGCCGCTTGAGGAACGGCAGCGGGGGGAGCGGGCGCCGGAAGCGGCCCCGTTCGACGCGGAGCAGATCGACCGCGTCGCCCGGGAGCTGGCGGACGCGCGGCGGTCGTGCGGCATCGCGGGGGAAGGGTCGGAGGTCGACTCGCTGAAGGCGACGCTTCAGGCCAAGGCGAAGGAGCTCTCGGCCTCTTCCGGCGGGAAAACGGTCGCCTTCCGCGTGAGCGTCGAGGACGGAAAGCCGAAAGTCAAGGCAACGATCAGCTGAAAACGCCGGCCGGCCGCTACTCCCCGGCGGAGATCCGGGCGATCGCCCGTTGCATCGCGCCGGACGCCTTCTGGTACGTCTCGTCGTCGATCGACAGCGCCTTCTTGATCTCTTCCTCGGCGCGTTCCCGGGCGCGGCGCGCGCGCTCGACGTCGATCTCCTCCGCGCGCTCCGCTGTCTCCGCCATTACCACGACCCGCTCCGGCGTCACTTCGGCGAAGCCGCCGCTGACGGCGATCTTGCGCCACTCGTTCCCCGTGCGGTAGCGCAGCACGCCGATCATCACGATCGACAGGTACTGCGTGTGCTCCGGTAGCACGCCGAACTCGCCCTCGTAGCCGGGGACGATGACCTCTTCCACGTCCTCGGACAGGACGGTGCGCTCGGGGGTGACCAGCTCCAGCCGGATCGTCGATGCCATTGCTCTTCGTTTTCTCCCTTACGCCGTCGCGAGCAGCGTCTTGCCCTTCTCGATCGCTTCCTCGATCGTCCCGACCATGTAGAACGCCTGCTCGGGAAGGTCGTCGTGCTTGCCGTCGACGATCTCCTTGAACGACCGGACGGTGTCCTCGAGCCGGACGTACTTGCCGGGAATGCCGGTGAACTGCTCGGCCACGAAGAACGGCTGCGACAGGAAGCGCTGGATCTTCCGGGCGCGGGAGACGAGGATCTTGTCGTCCTCGGAGAGCTCGTCCATGCCGAGGATGGCGATGATGTCCTGGAGGTCCTTGTACTTCTGGAGCACCTTCTGCACCGCGCGGGCCACCGTGTAGTGCTCCTCGCCCAGGACCAGCGGCGAGAGGATCCGCGACGTGGAGTCGAGCGGGTCGACCGCCGGGTAGATGCCGAGCTCCGCGATCTGGCGCGAAAGGACGGTGGTGGCGTCGAGGTGCGAGAACGCGGTCGCCGGCGCCGGGTCGGTGAGGTCGTCGGCGGGGACGTAGATCGCCTGGACCGAGGTGATCGACCCCTTGTTCGTCGAGGTGATCCGCTCCTGCAGGTTCCCCATCTCGGTGGAGAGCGTCGGCTGGTAGCCGACCGCCGACGGGATGCGGCCCAGCAGCGCCGACACTTCGGAGCCGGCCTGCGTGAACCGGAAGATGTTGTCGATGAAGAGCAGCACGTCCTGCCCTTCCTCGTCGCGGAAATATTCCGCGGCGGTGAGGGCCGACAGCCCGACCCGGGCGCGCGCGCCGGGCGGCTCGTTCATCTGGCCGTACACCAGGCACGCCTTCTCGAGGACCTTCGACTCCTTCATCTCGAGCCACAGGTCGTTCCCCTCGCGGGTGCGCTCGCCGACGCCTCCGAACACGGAGTAGCCGCCGTGCTCGATGGCGATGTTGTGGATCAGCTCCATGATGACGACGGTCTTGCCGACGCCGGCGCCGCCGAACAGGCCGATCTTGCCGCCCTTGGAGTAGGGGGCGAGGAGGTCGACGACCTTGATCCCCGTCTCGAGGATCTCGACCTTGGTGGACTGCACTTCGAAGGAGGGGGCCGGGCGGTGGATGGGGTAGCGGATCTTCGTGCTGATGTCGCCGCACTCGTCGACCGGCTCGCCGATGACGTTCATGATCCGGCCCAGCGTCTCGGGACCGACCGGGATGGTGATGGGGCCGCCGGTGTCGATCGCGTCCATGCCGCGGACGAGGCCGTCGGTGGAGTCCATCGCAACGCAACGGACGACGTTGTCGCCCAGGTGCTGCGCGACCTCGACCGTGAGGTTCCCTTCCCTGTCGCTGATGCTCGGATTGGAAACCTTGATCGCGTTGTAGAGCGCCGGAAGGTGGCCCGCATCGAACCGGACGTCGACGACGGGTCCGATGACCTGGACGATCTTGCCCTTTTTCATGATCTGAATGATCCTCCTTACTTACTTTACCCTGTTACCCTTTGAGCGCCTCGGCGCCGCTGACGATCTCGGTGAGCTCGGTGGTGATGGTGGCCTGCCGCGCCCGGTTCATCTGCAGCGTGAGCCGCGCGATCATGTCGACGGAGTTGTTGGTCGCCGAATCCATCGCGGTCATCCGGGCCCCGTGCTCCCCCGCCACCGACTCGAGCAGGACGCGGAAGATCTGCGTCTCGACGTACTTCGGCAGCAGGCTCGCCAGGATCTCGTTGCGCCCCGGCTCGTAGAGGTAGTCGATGGCGGGCTGCCCCGCCTCCTCTTCCTTCTTCTCGAGCGCGATGGGGAAGAGCTTCTCGAAGCGGGTCACCTGCGAGATGGCCGACCGGAACTCGTTGAAGACGACCTGCACCTCGTCGAACTCCCCGGCGAGGAACCCCTCGGCGAGGTCGGCGGCCATCGTCTCGGCGTGCCCCCTCGAAATCGTGCCCAGCACCCCGAGGTACTCCTTCCGGATGGGGACCTCGCGGCGGCGGAAGAAGTCGCGCCCTTTGCGCCCCACCACGAAGACGGAGATCTCCTCGAACCTGGCGCGGTTCTCCTGGATGTAGCGGTACGCCATGCGGGTGAGCCCCGCGTTGAAGCTGCCGCACAGGCCGCGGTCGGAGGTGACCACGAGCAGGGCCAGCTTCTTCGCCTCCCGGCTCTCCAGCAGCGGGTGGGCGGTGCCCTCGACGCGGCCGGCAACCGACTCGACGACCTCGCGCATCTTCCTGGCGAAGGGGCGGGCGGCGGTGATCGCGTCCTGGGCGCGCCGCAGCTTCGCGGCCGACACCATCTTCATCGCCCGGGTGATCTGCTGCGTGCTCTTTACGCTGCTGATCCGTTTCCGGATCGCGCGGAGGTTCGCCATGGGTCGCTATTCCTTGAAGATCCCTTTGAACTCTTCCAGCGCCGCGATCAGCCGGCCCTTCAGGTCGTCCGAGATCGTCTTCTTCTCCCGGATCTCCGCCAGCAGCGCCCCGTGCCTGTCCTTCATGAAGGCGGCCAGCTCCGTCTCGTACCGGGCCAGCGACCCGACCTCGTAGCCGTCGACGAAGCCGTTCGTCGCCGCGAAGATCGTCGCCACCTGGTTCTCGACGGCCTGCGGCATGTACTGCCCCTGCTTGAGGATCTCCACCAGCCGCGCGCCGCGGGCGAGCTGCATCTGGGTGGACTTGTCGAGGTCGGAGCCGAACTGGGCGAACGCCGCCATCTCGCGGTACTGCGCCAGCTCGAGCCGCAGACGGCCGGCGACCTGCTTCATCGCCTTGATCTGCGCGTTGCCGCCGACGCGCGACACCGAGAGGCCGACGTTGACGGCCGGGCGGACGCCCGAGTAGAACAGGTCGGCTTCCAGGTAGATCTGGCCGTCGGTGATGGAGATGACGTTGGTCGGGATGTAGGCGGAGACGTCGCCCGCCTGCGTTTCGATGACCGGGAGCGCCGTCAGCGACCCGCCGCCCTCCGCCTCGGAGAGCTTCGCCGCGCGCTCGAGCAGCCGCGAGTGGAGGTAGAAGACGTCGCCGGGGAACGCCTCGCGTCCCGGCGGACGGCGCAGCAGCAGCGAGAGCTGGCGGTATGCCACCGCGTGCTTGGAGAGGTCGTCGTAGATGCACAGCGCGTGGCGGCCGGAATCGCGGAAGTACTCGCCCATCGTGCAGCCGGCGTAGGGGGCGTTGAACTGGAGCGGGGCCGACTCGGACGCCGTCGCGGCGACGACGATGGTGTAGTCCATCGCGCCGTACTGGCGCAGCTTCTCGACGACCTGCGCGACCGTGGAGCGCTTCTGCCCGATGGCCACGTAGATGCAGATGACTCCCGTCCCCTTCTGGTTGATGATCGTGTCGGTGGCCACCGCGGTCTTTCCCGTCTGGCGGTCGCCGATGATCAGCTCGCGCTGCCCGCGGCCGATGGGGATCATCGCGTCGATGGCCTTCAAGCCCGTCTGGAGCGGTTCCTTCACCGGCTGCCGCTTGACGATACCGGGCGCCTTGATCTCCACGCGCCGGAAGTCCTTCGCCTCGATGGGGCCGCGGCCGTCGACCGGCTGGCCGAGGGCGTTGACGACCCGCCCGATCATCGCGTCGCCGCACGGCACCTCGACGATGCGGCCGGTGCGCCGCACGGAGTCGCCTTCCTTGATGACGTGGTCGTCGCCCAGCAGCGCGACGCCGACGTTGTCCTCTTCGAGGTTGAGCACCATCCCGCGGACGTCGCCGGGGAACTCGAGAAGCTCGCCCGCCATCGCCTTTTCGAGTCCGTGGACCCGGGCGATCCCGTCGCCGACGGAGAGGACCACGCCCGTCTCGGCGACGTCGACCTTCTTCTCGTACCCCTTGATCTGGCTTTTGAGGATCTCGGTAATCTCTTCCGCGCGGATGCTCATGCTCTTACCCCTTCTGCAGGTTTTGCCGGATCTGTTCGATCTGCGTGCGGACGCTGCCGTCGTACACCGTGGAGCCGACCTTGACGACCATCCCGCCGAGGACGGCGGGGTCCACGGATTCCTCGAGCAGTACCTTCTTCCCCGTGCGCCGCTCGAGGACGGCGCGCAAGGAATCCTTCTGCGGGGCGGCCATCGGCATCGGGACGGTCACCTCGACCCGCTCGATCCCTTCAAACTCCTCGACCATGCGGCGAAGCTCGGAAAGGATCGCGGGCAGGACGTTCATCCTCCCCTTCTCGATCAGCAGGCCGAGGAACGACTTCGTCGTCGGGAGGAACTGCGCCTTCGCGAGCACCATGTCGAGGGTGGCCTGCTTGGTCTGCCGCCCGACGTGCGCCGATTCCATCGCCTCGCGCAGCTCGGGGGAGCTCTCGAGCGCCTTGCCGAACTCCTCCGCCTCGGTCAGCACCCGGCGGAGCTGCCCCTCTTCCTTGCCGATGTCGAGCAGCGCGCGGGCGTACCGCCTTGCCAGGCTTCCAGCGATCACCGGACGATCCCCTCGATCTTCTCGATATTCTCCTTCACCAGCCGCTCCTGGTCCGCCGGGGAAAGCGTCTTTTTGACCAGCTCCTCGGCGGCCTTGGCGCAAAGGGCGGAGGCCTCCTGCTGCAGCTCCTGGCGCGCCTTCTTCACTTCCTGCTCGCCGGTGAACGCCGCCTGCGCCTGGATGCGGGCGATCTCGGCGGAGACGGTCTCTTTGAGCGCCTGCGCCTCGGCCGCGGCCTCGGAATCCATCTTCGCGTTGAGCTGCGCGACCTCGTCGGAGAGCTTCGCCATCCGCTCGTCGATGGCCGCCAGCTTCCGGGCGGCTTCCGCGCGGGCGTTCGCCGCGTCGTCGATCGACTTGCGCATCAGCTCGCTGCGCTCCTTCAAAAAGGAAGAGACCGGCTTGCGGAGGAAATAGACTAGGACGCCTGCGAGGATGGCGAAGTTGACCGCCTGCTTGGCGACCTCCCCCCAGGGGACGTGCGGGGAGCCGTGACCCCCGCCTTCCGCCGCGAAGGCGGCGCCCGCCAGCAGCAGCGACCCGGCCGCGGGGAGGAAAGCACGAAGCGCGCGGTTAATAGTGAAAGACGACCGGAAGATTTTCACGCGACCTTTCTCCCGAGGACTTTCTCCGCGATCTCCCGGGAAAGCAGCGTCACCTGGGCGCGCAGGGAGGAGGAGGCCGCTTCCTTCTCGGCGAGGATCTTCCCCTTGATCTGCTCGATCTTTTTGTTCGACTCCTCGACCGCCGCCTCGACGCGTTTGCGCTCGGCGCGGGATTGCTCTTCCATGATGCCCCGTTTCCGGGCGAGCGCCTCGAGGGAGCTCTTCCGGAACGATTCGTCGTAGCGGCGCGCCTTCTCCTCCGCCTCGGCCAGCATGCGCCGCGACTCCTCCACCGGCTTCACGGAGAGATTCTCGCGCTCCTCGAACGTGCGAAGGATCGGGCGGATCAGAAGGACGGAAAGAAGGAAAGCGAGGACGACCACCAGCGCAAGCTGCACCAGCGCGAGCTGGTTGATCTCCAACGTTTCGAAAATCTTGCCGACAAGTTCCATAGAACCCGGTACTCCCCCGGAGAGCTTAAGTGATCGGCGGCGGGATTCCCTTCCCGAAACGGAAGATTGTTATCACGGCGGAGAAGGCAAAGTCAAGCGGTTCTTCCCGTCCCGCGGCCCTTCCACGACCCTGCGGACGCGCCAAATGAAAAGGGCGCCGGGGAATTCCCCGACGCCCTTCGAGCGAATCGCTCTCGGCCCGGATGTTACTTCTTCTCGGGCGCGGGGGCCGGCGCGGCGGGCGCTTCCGGCGCCGCCGGCGCGGCGGCGGGAGCCGCGTTGTCCGCGGGCGCGGCCGGGGCAGGCTCAGCGGCCGGAGGAGGAGGCGGCGCCTCTTCCTTCTTCGCGCAGGCGGAGAGGCCGATCGTCACGACCAGCATCAGCACGAACAACATGGCCAGGTACTTACGCATCAGTTCTTGCTCCTTTCCCTCGTGATTTATCCGTTTTGCGGATAATGGCGGGGTGATTAATATGCGAAATATAGCACAACGGATGTTCGCTGCAATATATTTTTTCATGCTTATATAGATTCGGAAAACAGATCATTTTCCGCCGAAGAGGATCCCCTGCAGGCGGTCCAGCTCCTCGGAAGAGAAATAATGAACCTCGATCCGCCCCTTCCGCACGTTCCCCCGCAGACGCACCCGGGTCCCTCCCCTGCGGGTCAGCTCCTCCTCGAGCGCCTTCAGGTGGACGTTCCCCTGGGCCGTTTTCCGGCCTGGCCGCTTCTTCACCTCGCCCGTGCAAAGCCGCTCGGTCTCGCGGACGGACAGTCCCCGGCGCCGGACGGCCTCGAAGATCGAAAGCATATGCTCCGGCGGCGCGGTCAGCAGCGCCCGGGCGTGCCCGGCGGAGAGGCTGCCGTCGACGACCGCCTGTCGGATCGGGGACGGGAGCTTGAGCAGCCGAACGGTGTTGGCCACCGTCGCGCGGTCCTTGCCGACGCGCTCGGCGACCTGCTCCTGCGAAAGGTTGAAGTCGCGCTGGAGCCGGTAATACCCCTCCGCGAGCTCGATGGCGTTTAGATCGGCCCGCTGGACGTTCTCAACGATGGCGACCTCGAGCGCCTCCCGGTCCGTAAGTCTGCGGACCAGCGCTGGAATAAGGGACAGCCCGGCGCTTTCCGCCGCGCGGAACCGCCGCTCCCCCGCCACCAGCTCGTATCCGTCCGGCGTGGGGCGCACGAGGACCGGCTGGAGCACCCCCTTCTCCCTGATCGACGCCACCAGCTCGGAGAGCGCCTCCGGGGGGAACGATTTCCGGGGCTGGAGGCTCCCCCCGCGAATCTTCTCGAGCGGGATCTGGAGGACGCCCGAATCCGCCGGCTCCGAGCCCCCCGTGGTGGGGGAAAGCAGGGCGGAAAGCCCCCTTCCGAGCACTTTCTTCTTCACGGGGTCGGTTTTTCGTTCCATCGGCTCACCACCTCCCGCGCCAGTTCGAGATAGCTCTGCGCCCCGCGGGAAGCGACCGCGTACAGGAGGGCCGGCTTCCCATGGGAGGGCGATTCGGAAAGACGGACGTTCCTTGGTATAACTGTTTGAAAAACTTGAGTTTTTAAGGCTTCGCGCGCTTCCTCCGCCACCTGGTGGGCCAGGTTGTTCCGGGGATCGAACATCGTCAGGACGACCCCCTCGATCCGCAGGGTCCGGTTCATCCCGTTGCGGATCCGGTCGATGGTGCGGAAGAGGCTGGAGATTCCCTCGAGGGCGTAATATTCGCACTGCAGCGGAATAATTACGGAATCCGCCGCGCAGAGGGCGTTCACCGTCAGCAGCCCGAGGGAGGGGGGGCTGTCGATGACGATGACCTGGAAATCGTCGACCAGCGGTTCGAGCGCCTCGGCGAGCCGCCGCTCCCTCCGCTCCATCGTGACCAGCTCGATCTCCGCCCCGATCAGGTCCTGCGAGGCGGGGAGCAGGGAGAGGTACGGCAGGTCGGTCTTCCGGACCGCCTCCGCTGCGGAGATCTCCCCCAGCAGAACGCGGTAGATGTCGGCCTCCGTCTCCCCCCCGGGGTTCCCCCCCACGCCGGAGGTGGCGTTCGCCTGGGGATCGAGGTCGACCAGGAGCGTCTTCATCTCCATGACGGAGAGCGACGCGGCCAGGTTGACCGCGGTCGTCGTCTTGCCGACTCCCCCTTTTTGGTTGGCGACGGCCAGGATGCGGGCCACGCGGCGGACCTCCGAAGATACGGGGCTGCGCCCGTATTCATTAAGGAAGCAACGCTAACCTTGTATCACGCAGGATGGAGACGCTGGAAGGGAAAACTTGAAAAAAATTGCGCCGCCTCACTCTTTTCCGGGAGGAATCACCTCGACGATCCCGCGCTCCCCCATTCCGCGCGGCAGGCGGAACCGCTCCACGCGGGCCACCGTCCCCGGGATCTCCGCGTTATCCGCGCCTCCGGGGCCCATCATGAAGAGCATCCGCCCTCCCTCGGCGAGGTACGGAGCAAGGAGCGGCACGACCTCGGAAGGCGCCGAGGTGGCGCGCGTGACGATGTCGTCGAACCGCCCGATCGATAGCGTCTCCCGGGGCGAGACCCTTGCGTGGACGACCTTGACGTTTTCCAGCCGCAGCATCCCCCGGACGCGGGATAGGAAGGCGCACTTCTTGGCGGAGGCCTCCACCAGGACGATCCGGGTCCCCGGAAGGTAAAGCGCCAGGGGGATACCCGGGTACCCCGCTCCCGAGCCGAAATCCATCATGCGCCCCGGGAACGGCCCGAACCGCAGCAGCTCCAGGGAGTCGACGACATGCTTCACCGCCACTTCCAGCGGGTCCGTGATCGCGGTCAGCCGGATCGACCGGTTCCACCGGAGCATCTCGGCGGCGTGGATCGCCAGCCCCTCGACCGCCCCGGCGGGGGTCCCGATGCCGGCCTCCCGCAGCAGCTCCAGAAGGAGCTCGCGCCCGGGCCCCGGAGCCGCTCCGCTTCCTCCCGGTCCGCTCATACGCAGGGTTCCACGTGGAACATTGGTAGAATTATCATTGAAACCGACAGGTTATCCATCGCTCTCCGCCATATCGCCGGAAGAGGCGTCCGCCGGGGGCCCGTTCTCCCGTCGCCGCAGCAGGACCAGCAGCAGGGCGACCGCCGCCGGGGTCACGCCCGGGATCCGCCCGGCCTGGCCGAGGGAGGCGGGGCGGACCCGCGCCAGCTTGTCGCGCACCTCCGCCGACAGCCCGCGGACCGTCCCGAAGGGGAAGTCGGGTGGAATGCGCATCTCTTCGTATTTCTTCAGTTTCCGGGCTTCCTCCTCCTGGCGGCGGATGTAGCCGTCGTACTTGATCGAAAGCTCCGCCTGGACCATCGCCTCCGGAGAATCCGGCAGGAGCTCCGGGTCGCATGCCAATAGCATCGCCCCGGTCACCTCGGGCCGGCGCAGCGCCTCGGCGTAAGTGCTCCCGGGGCGCAGCGGCCCCCCCCCCGCCGCCTCGACGGCGGCGATCAGCGGGTGCCCCGCGGAAACCCGTTTCCGTTCGATGGTTTCCATGAAAGTCGCGATCCCCTCGCGCTTGACCAGGAACCTCTTGTACCGCTCTTCGGGTAATAGCCCGGCCCAGCGGCCCGTTTCGGAGAGCCGCAGGTCGGCGTTGTCCTCCCGCAGGAGGAGCCGGTACTCCGCCCGGGAGGTGAACATCCGGTACGGCTCCTGCGCCCCCTTCGTCGTCAGGTCGTCGATCAGCACCCCGATGTAGGCGTCCGCCCGGGAAAGGGCCATCGGCGGCTCCCCCCGGACGCGCCGCGCCGCGTTCACCCCGGCCACCAGCCCCTGCGCCGCCGCCTCCTCGTACCCGCTCGTCCCGTTGATCTGCCCGGAATGATAGAGGTTATTCACCAGCTTCGTCTCCAGCGAGGGATGGAGCTGGATCGGGTCGACGAAATCGTACTCGATCGCGTAACCCGGGCGCACGATCTCGGCCTGCTCGAGGCCGGGGATGGTGCGAAGCAGCTTCACCTGGATGTCGTACGGGAGGCTCGTCGGGATGCCGTTGGCGTAAAACTCCGAGGTGTCGAGCCCCTCGGGCTCGAGGAAGAGCTGGTGCCGCGTCTTCTCCGGGAACCGGACGACCTTGTCCTCGATGGACGGGCAGTACCTCGGACCGATCCCCCGGATGATCCCGGTGTAAAGAGGCGACCGGGAGAGGCCGGAGCGGATCGCCTCGTGCGTCTCCCCGTTGGTCCAGGTCAGCCAGCAGGGAAGCTGCGGGCGGCGTATCTCCCCGGTATCGAAGGAGAAAGGCACCGGGCGCTCGTCCCCGTCCTGGCGGGCCGTCCTCGAGAAATCGATGGTCTTGCCGTCGAGCCGCGGGGTGGTGCCGGTCTTGAGCCGCCCCACGGAAAAGCCCAGCTCCCGCAGGGAGTCGGAAAGGCGCATCGCGGGGAAATCCCCTGCCCTTCCGGCAGGATAGCTCACCAGCCCCACGTGAACCAGACCTTTGAGGAAGGTCCCCGTGGCCAGCACCACCGTCTTCCCCCGGTACCGGACGCCGAGCTGCGTGTCGACCCCGACGGCGGCGCCCCCGGAAGTCACGACGGCGTCGACGATGGCCTGCTTTACGTCGAGGCCGGGCGTCTCCTCCAGCACCTTCTTCATCCGGACCCGGTAGAGCAGCTTGTCGGCCTGGGCGCGCGAGGAGCGGACCGCCGGCCCCTTGCTCGTGTTGAGCTGCCGGAACTGGATCCCGGTGGCGTCGATGTTGCGGGCCATCTCCCCGCCCAGGGCGTCGATCTCCCGGACGAGATGCCCCTTGGCCAGCCCGCCCACCGCCGGGTTGCACGACATCAGCCCGATGGCGTCCGCGTTGATGGTGAGCAGCAGGGCGGAGCAGCCCATCCGCGCCGCGGCCAGCGCCGCCTCGCAGCCGGCGTGCCCGCCGCCCACCACGATGACGTCGTATTCCTTCGGATATTCGTACGGCGAACCGCTCATCCCCGTCCCATCCCCTGTTCCACGTGAAACAATCCTTGAAATTCCTTTCCCTTCGCCTACTTGCCGATGCAGAAGCGGCGGAATACCTCGTCGAGCACCTCTTCCGGCGCGACTTCCCCCAATAGCTCCGCCAGCGCGAGCGACGCCTCGCGGACGTCCGCCGCGAGGAACTCCGGGGAAAGCCCCGCTCCGGCGGACTCCCGGGCGCGCGAAAGGGACGCGACGGCCCGCTCCACCGCCCCGCGGTGCCGCTCCCGGGTCAGCGGCGCCTGCGTAAGGATCGCCCCTTCGGAAGGGGCGATCTCCCGCGCGACCGCGGAAAGCAGCGCCTCCGCCCCTTCCCCGGTCTTTGCCGAGACGCGGAGGACTCCCCTTCGCCCCTCCCCCGAAAGCTCCTCCCCCGTCGCCGCCGCGGGAAGATCGGACTTGTTCACGACTACCAGGTGGGGGCGCCCCGCGACCTCCCGGTACGCCTCGCGGTCCTCCTCCCCCACTTCGCGGGCGCCGTCGAGGACGAACAGGACCAGGTCCGCCCGGGCGATCGCGTCGCGGCTCCGCAGCACCCCCTTGCGCTCCACGGGATCCGCGGTCTCGCGCAGGCCGGCGGTGTCGACCAGCAGCACCGGGATCCCTGCGACGGAGATCTCCGCGTGCAGGTAGTCCCGCGTCGTCCCCGGCGTCTCGTCCACGATGGCGCGCTCCTCGCCCGCCAGGCGGTTCAGCAGGCGTGACTTCCCGACGTTGGCCACGCCGGCGATCGCCACGGTCGCGCCGTCCCTGAACAAGCGCCCCGTCCCGTAGGACCGCAGGAGCGATTCCAGTGAACGGACGATTTCGTCTACCCGTTCTATTACTTGCCGCTCATTCGCCTCCGGGACGTCGTCCTCGTCCCCGAAGTCGATGGCCGATTCGAGGGCGGTCAGAAGCGACAGGAGCCGCTCCCGCAGCGGCCCGACCGCCTCCCCGATCGCCCCCCGCATCTGGCGGAGCGCGGAAGTCGCGGCCGCCTCCGTCCGGGCCGCGATCAGGTCGGCCAGCCCCTCCGCCTGTGTGAGGTCCATCTTCCCGTTGAAAAACGCCCGGCGGGAAAACTCCCCCGGCTCCGCGGGAACGGCCCCGGCGGCGCACGCCGCCCGCACGACCGCGTCCACGACGGTGGGACTTCCGTGCAGGTGGAGCTCCGCCACGTCCTCGCCAGTGAAGCTGCGCGGCGCGGGAAAGCATGCGAGAAGGCCGGAATCCAGGATCTTCCCCGCGGCGTCGCGCATGTCGGCTTTCACCAGCGTCCGGGGGGGAAGAGCGGCGGGGGATAGGGGAGTGAGCGCCTCTATTATATGGAAGGCGCGCGGCCCGGAGAGCCGGACGATGGATACGGCGCCGATCCCGCCGGGCGTGGCGGGGGAGACGATCGTCGCGTCCCCGCGCGTGCCGGTCCCGCCGGCGCCGGGCGCCAAGGCGCGCGCATCAGGCCTTCGCGGCCTTGGCGGCATCGGCCTGGCGGTTGTACAGCCATTGCTGCCCGATGCTGAGGATGTTGTTCACCAGCCAGTAGACGACCAGCCCGGCCGGGAAGCCCCAGAACATGAAGGTGAAGATGACCGGCATGAGCAGCATCATCTTCTGCTGCATGGGATCCATCGACGCCGACGGCGTCATCTTCTGCTGGATGAACATCGAGATTCCCATCAGCAGCGGAAGCAGCCGAATGGGGAGGGTGAACCCGGCCACGTGGATGTCCCACAGGTATTCCGGCGCGGACAGGTCGTTGATCCACAGGAAAAACGGCGCGTGCCTCAGCTCGATGGTGACGAGGAGCCCCTTGTAGAGGGCGATGAACACGGGGATCTGCGCCAGCATGGGAAGGCAGCCGGAGAGCGGATTGATCTTGTACGTCTTGTACAGGTTCATCGTCTCCTGGTTGAGCCGCTGCGCGTCCTCCTTGTACTTCTCCTTGAGCTTGTTCAGCACGGGGGCCAGCTCCTGCATCTTCCGCATGGAGGCCATCGACTTCTGGGTGAGCGGGAAGAACAGGATCTTGATCAGGATGGTGAGCAGGATGATGTCGATCCCGTAGTTCCCGGTGACGCGGTTGCTGGCCTTCATCAGGAACACCAGCGGCTTGGCCAGGAACGCGAACCAGCCGTAGTCGATCAGCTCCGCGAGCCCGTTCCCGGCCGCCGCGAGGAGGTCGGACTGCTTCGGGCCGGCGAACACCTTGACGTTGCCGCTGACGGTATCGCCCGGCAACAGCGTCGCCGCGTTGTCGACCACCGCGAGGAGGGCTCCCTTGTCTCCCAGCGGAGCCGCCTTCCCCACGGACCATTCCTTCTCCGGGATCGCGATCCAGGTGAAGTATTTCGAGTCCGCCGAACCCCACTTGACCGGCGCTTTCCCGACCTTCCCCTTGGCGATGTCGCCCAGGTCGTACCGTTCGATCGCGCCCTTGGAGGTGCGGACCGCCAGGCCGTGGAAGGTATAGGAATCGCCGGCGAGCTCTCCGAGGAACATCTGGCTCAGCTCGATCCCGGGGCGCACGAGGAGCGGCGCGCTCGAGCCGTTGCTCGTCCGGAGGCGCACCTCGAACTCGTACTTTCCGCCGTGGAACACGTATTCCCGGGCCACGCGCACGCCGTCCGCGGTTTCCCACGACAGCAGCACGCTGCGGGTTTCCTCCCCCTTCAGCTCGACCACGGCGGGAGCGTCGGAGCGGAAGACCATGGGAGCGGGGAAGGGAGGGCGGTTCTCTTCCGTATACAAGGAGAGCGGCAGCGGCTGGATCGTTTTCGACCCCACGATGTCGAGCGGCTTGCCCGCCGCCCCGGAAACGTCCGTGTATTCTTTCAGGAGGAACGAGGAGATCCCTCCGCCCGCGGTGGAGATCGAAGCGGTGTAGAGCGGCGTCCTCACCTCGATGGTGCGTTCCGGCGCCGCCGTGACCGCGGCCATTCCGCCCGCCGCGACGGTCGCCTGCGCGGGCAGCCCGGGCTGCGCGGCCGGCTGCGGCGCTCCCGCGGGCGCGGGCGCAACGGGCGCCGCGTTGTCCTTGCCCACGGGCGCCGGCGGCGGGGGAGGGGTGAAGAAGTACTGGTATCCGAGAAGAACGGCGATCGACAGCGCGATCGCCAGGATCATCCGTTTTTCCTGTCCCATCACGTCCTCTTTCCGAAGAGTCGGATCCGTCGCGGCTCGTCAACGCCCCCCGGGTGAAAGGGGTGGCACTTGAGGATCCGCCACATCCCGTCGAGTGCCCCGAGGACCGCGCCGTTGAGGCGGACCGACCCGATCATGTACTCGGAGCAGCTCGGGTGGAACCTGCAGCAGGGGCCGATGTAGGGAGAAATCGCCGCCTGGTAGAACTTCAGGACGCCGATCAGGAGCTGCCTTGGTCCCATGGATCGGTTCCTTTGCACGCTCCCCACCGTTTCCGCAGGGCGGGAAGCAGTTCGTCGCACACGCCGGACAGCGCGGCGGCCTCCGGCGCCTTCCGGACGACGATGGCCGTGCGCGTCCCCGGGGGGAATTCCCCCTTGTTCAGCCGGTAGAACTCCCGCAGGAGCCGCTTCATCCGGTTGCGGACGACCGATCCGCCGGCGCGCTTCCCCGCGGACACGCCCACCTTCCCGCCGATCCCGCCCAGGGCGTCGCGGTAGATCGTATAATGAGCGGTGCTGACCCGTTCCCCCTTCCGCACCACTTCCCGGAATTCCCGGTCGGTGCGGAGCCGTTCTTCGGTGGGGAAACGGTGCCGGCGTTCCCGGCGGGGACCGGTCACTTCTTCCCGGCGATCGTCACGCTCAGGCGTTTGCGCCCCTTGGCGCGACGGCGCGCGAGGACCTTCCGGCCCGCCGCGGTCGACATCCGCTCGCGGAAGCCGTGGGTCCGTTTCCGCCGCAGGTTATGGGGCTGGTATGTGCGCTTCATGGGGGATTTCGCTCCTTCCGGAAATGCGACTCTAAACCGTTGAGAAATGTGTAATATATTGCTTTCAGGAAGCCCGTGTCAACCGGTTTCGCCCGGAAGGGCGAACCGGAAGGGGAGAGCATGGACGATCGGTACACCCTGCGCTACAACCTGCGCCGCCTCCTCCGCTTCTCCCTCCTGTCGGCGGACGAGCGTCCGTCGTCCCCGGCGGCGACCGAAAGCGAGGTCCTGTTCGACCTGACCGGGGAGAACCCCGATAACCATCTCTTCGGCCGCTACGACCTCGGGCAGGTCCGCAGGATCGCCGAGGAGGGGGAGCTGTACCGGGGGCTGGCCCGGCTCGGCTATCCGGACCCGATCCTCTCCCTTTCCTGCGCCGACCCCTCAGAGCAGCGGATCTACATCCACGCGGGGGAACCGGTCCGGGAGCGGCTCCTCGTGGAGCTGCGGATGCAGCTTACGAACTTCCACCCGCGCCACGCGATCGGCCCGTTCTCCGAATCCACGTCATTCCGGATGCTGGTCATGCTCTGGCTGGTCCTGTCCAACCCGGACAGCGATTTCCCGGTCGACCGTCCGCGGCTTCCCGGGCAGGTGCGGCCGGGGCTGGGGCTGCTCGACGAGGTGTTCCATCTCCCGAGGACCTTCGCCCGGGAGCTCGCCGTCGACGGCATCCTCGACGTGCCGGAGCACTTCCACACCGCGCTGTTCTATTCGCGCTACTTCCAATACCTCGACCCGGTGGCGCAGGGCCGTTTCCAGGCGATCGCGCGGGACCTCGCGGGAGTCCCCCTGGCGCTGGCCTCGGACGCGATCCGGCTGGGGTGCCTCGTCGACCTCGCCACCGGCCTGCCGATGCCGTGGGAACCGTCGGAACAGGTGTCCACCGAGCGCGGTCCGCTGCGCCGTTTCCTCGGATCGGAGGAGTACCGGGAGGCGCGGAATCGGGCGAGAACAGCTCTTCGGGTGGTTGTCAACTGGGATCTTTATCGGGCGAAACTTTCCTCCCGCGAGCCCGAGTGAAAATCTCCTTGCTTCCAAATTTTCGCGTATGGTACCTTGCATCCTTCGCAAGGCACCCCAGCGTCTTCCAGGAGGCGGTTCCCGCGGCCCGGCAGACCGAAAAAATTCCCCGGGGGAAAACACCCGAAAAGCCATGCTAAATGATTATAAATAAATCGCTTTCCGGTTTATCCACAGGTGTGGACAACCATGTTGGCAACTTTCCTGCATTACGTGACCCGAAGAGCCCGAAAATGAACCGTTTCCCGGCCGTTTCCGGACCGGAAGACCGCCCGGCGCGGCCTCCCGCGTTATGACCTCGAAGGGGTGGGAAAAGGTCCTCGCCCTGCTGAAAAGCACGGTGAGCGAGCAGACCTTCGAGACCTGGCTTCGCCCGCTGCGCTTCGTCGCGCGGGAGGGGAGCGTCCTGTTCATCGCGACCCCCCACAAGTTCTTCAAGCAGTGGATCGAGGACCACCACATCGACCAGATCGTGGAAGCCGCCCGGAAGGAGCTGGGGGAGGAGGTTTCCATCGACATCGTCGTGGGGGGGGAGGAGGAGACGCTGCCGCCGCCGGTCACCCCGCCGCAGTTCCTCCAGGCCGCCGAGGAGCCGCCCGCCCGCGCCCGGGGGGCCTACGCATCGCTCAACAACCGGTACACCTTCGACCGGTTCGTCATCGGGACGGGGAACCAGTTCGCCCACGCCGCCTGCGTCGCGGTCTCGAACGACCCGGGCAACAGCTACAACCCGCTGTTCATCTACGGCGGCGTCGGCCTGGGGAAGACGCACCTGCTGCACGCCATCGGGAACGAGGCGCTCCGGAAGAACCCCCGCCTGCGGGTCTGCTACATCCCGGCGGAGAAGTTCACCAACGAGCTGATCGCTTCCATGCGGACGAACCGGATGCCGGAGTTCAAGGAGCGGTACCGCAACGCCGACCTGCTCCTGATGGACGACGTCCAGTTCATCGCGGGGAAGACGCGGACGCAGGAGGAGTTCTTCCACACCTTCAACGACCTGTACTCCTCCCGCAAGCAGATCGTGGTGACCAGCGACAAGTTCCCGAAGGAGATCCCCGACCTCGAGGAGCGGATCCAGTCTCGCTTCGAGTGGGGGCTGGTCGCCGACATCCAGGCGCCCGACATCGAGACGCGGATAGCGATCGTGAACAGCAAGGCGGAAGCCGAGAACATCCACATCCCGGAAGACGTCGCGCTCTACCTGGCCTCCGTGGTGAAGAGCAACGTCCGGGAGCTCGAGGGATACCTCATCCGCATCGGAGCGCACGCGTCGCTGATGAACAAGGAGATCAACCTCGACCTGGCCAAGTCGTTCCTCTCTTCCTTAAGCACCGCGGGGAAGGACATCTCGCCCGACAACATCCTCAAGCTCACGGCGGAGCATTTCGGGGTGAAGGTCTCCGACCTGCGCTCCGACCGCAAGCACAAGATCGTGGCCGTCCCCCGCCAGGTCGCCATGTACCTGATGCGGGAGACGACGCGCTGCTCCTTCCCCGACATCGGCCAGCGGTTCGGCGGGCGCGACCACACCACCGTGATGTACGCGGTAAAAAAAATTGAGAAGAAACTCACGGAAGATGTATCTTTAAAAAACGCGGTGGAATCCCTGCGGAAGAAAATCGAGGGATAACCTTGTGGAGAAAAGGGAGGGTCCTTGCCATCCACAGACCGGCGCCGTCTGATCCGTCGTTCATCGACCTTTTCCCCACAGCGCCTTTTCCGGCAACGGCGCGCCTCCGCGGCGGATCTCCACAGTTTCCACATCCCCTACTGTCACTACTGGTTCTTTTGAATACTTAAAAAGAAGAGGACAACATGAACTTCTCTGTGGACAGAGATCAGCTGATCGATGTGCTCACCGGGATCCAGGGGGTGGCGGAGAGAAGGCACACGATGCCCGTCCTCTCGCATGCCCTGCTGACGGTGGCGGGTGAGACGCTCACGATCGTTTCCTCCGACCTGGAGATCGTGATCCGATGCCTCCAGCCGATCGCGGGGGGAGAGCCGGGATCCATCGCCCTGCCGGCGCGCAAGCTGCTCGACATCGCCAAGGTCCTTCCCAAGGACGCGCCGGTGAAGGTGGCGGCCAAGGACGGCAACTACGTGGAGATCTCCTCGGGCCGGACGCATTTCCGGCTGGCGGGCCTTCCTTCCCAGGAGTTCCCGGAGATGCCGGAGAAGCCCGCGGCAAAACCGGTGTCGGTCGACGGGGAGCTGTTCCGCCGCCTGGCCGAGTCGGTGGCGTCGTTCGCCTCTTCGGACGAGACGAGGTACAACCTTGCCGGCGTCCTGATGGAGCGCACCGAGGAGTCCGAGGGCGGGATGCTGCGGATGGTGGCCACCGACGGGCACCGGCTGGCGATGGCGGAAGGGGAGGCGGGGAACATCGGCGGACTGTTTGCCTCGAAGAAGATCCTCGTGCCGAAGAAAGGGGTCCAGGAAATCCGCAAACTGGCGGAGAGCGGCCCGGGATCGATCGAACTGTCCGCCTCCGACAAGTTCCTGTTCGCTGCGAAAGGCGACACGGAGGTCTGGGTGCGGCTTCTGGACGCCGATTTCCCCGACTACCGGCAGGTCATCCCGAAGGCGAATCCTCTTCAGGCGACGGTCGAGCGGAACGCCTTCTCGGAAGTGCTGCGCCGCGTGGGAGTGATGGCGCCCGACAAGGTGCACAGCGTGAAGCTTTCGTTCTCCGGGAAGCAGCTTGAAATCTCGTCGAACAGCCCGGACCACGGCGAGGCGCAGGACCTGCTCGAGACGGAGTACGAAGGGCCGGCGATGAAGATCGGCTTCAACGGAAGGTACCTGCAGGATGCGGTCTCCGGGATCCTCGAGGAGAAGGTGGTCCTCCAGATGAAGGACGAGGTTTCCCAGGTGATCCTGCGTCCCGAGAAGGACACGTCCTACCTGGCGATCGTGATGCCGATGAGGATCTTCTAGGGGTCGTATTCGTAAACTTTTTCATGGGCTTATCGCCATCCCCGGGGGGCTTTGCGCCCCCCGCTTTTCTTTCCGCTTCCCTCTCCGGGAGAGTATAATCAATCAGTTAACCTTCAAGGGAGCGGGGTGTGTATGGGAAGCGGTAACGATACCCGCGCGGGCAACGGGAACGGCGGGGAATATACCGGCGAAAACATTCAGGTTTTAAAGGGGCTGGAGGCGGTCCGGAAGCGCCCGGCGATGTACATCGGGAGCACGGACGCGCACGGCCTGCACCACCTTGTCTACGAGGTCGTCGACAACTCCATCGACGAGGCGATGGCGGGGCATTGCGACACGATTTCGGTCGTCATCCACGCCGACGACTCGGTCACGGTGGAGGACAACGGACGCGGCATCCCCGTGGACATCATGCCGCAGGAGAAGAAGCCCGCCGCCGAGGTGGTCCTGACCGTCCTGCACGCCGGCGGAAAGTTCGACCGGGAGACGTACAAGGTATCCGGCGGCCTGCACGGCGTCGGCGTCTCCGTCGTCAACGCTCTCTCCGAATCGCTGACCGCCGAGATCCGCCGCGATGGATCGGTGCACCAGATCGGCTTCGTCCGCGGCGCGACCGTCTCGCCGCTGAAGGTCACCGGCAAGTCGCGCAAGACCGGCACGCGCATCACCTTCAAGCCCGACGCCGAGATCTTCACCGAGACGGAGTTCTCCTTCGACGTCCTCTCCCAGCGGCTGCGGGAGCTGTCGTTCCTCAACGCGGGGCTGAAGATCTCGATCCTCGACGAGCGCAACGGCAAGAGCCACGACTTCCAGTACAAGGGCGGCATCGTCGAGTTCGTGAAGCATCTGAACCGCACGAAGACGCCGATCCACCCGAAGCCGGTGTTCATCGAAGGGGAGAAGGACAACGTCCAGATCGAGGTGGCGCTCCAGTACAACGACTCGTACCAGGAGACGGTCTTCTCCTTCGTCAACAACATCAACACGCACGACGGCGGGACGCACCTCACGGGTTTTAGGCAGGCGCTGACGCGCGCGATCAACCAGTACGCCAACCAGGGGAACCTGCTCAAGGGATTCAAGGAGAACCTGCGCGGCGACGACCTCAACGAGGGGCTGGCGGCCGTCATCTCCGTGAAGGTGCCCGAGCCGCAGTTCGAGGGGCAGACCAAGAACAAGCTGGGCAACAACGAGGTCAAGGGGCTGGTCGACTCGCTGGTCTACGAGAAGCTGATGATCTGCTTCGAGGAGAACCCGTCCGTCCCGAAGAAGATCATCGAGAAGGGGCTCGAGGCGGCGCGGGCGCGAGAGGCGGCCAGGAAGGCCAAGGAGCTGGTGCGCAAGGGGCCGATGGACGCGGCGGGGCTTCCCGGGAAGCTGGCCGACTGCCAGGAGAAGGACCCGGCGCGCTGCGAGCTGTTCCTCGTGGAAGGGGACTCGGCGGGCGGCTCCGCCAAGCAGGCGCGCGACCGGCGCTATCAGGCGATCCTGCCGCTGAAGGGGAAGATCCTCAACGTCGAGAAGGCGCGCATCGACAAGATGCTGGCCTCCCAGGAGATCCGCGTGATGATCACGGCGCTTGGGACCGGCATCGGCAAGGAGAACTACGAGGCGTCGCGCCTGAGGTACGGCAAGATCATCATCATGACCGACGCCGACGTCGACGGCGCGCACATCCGCACGCTGCTTCTGACCTTCTTCTTCCGAAACATGAAGGAGCTGTTCGACCGGGGGAACATCTACATCGCCCAGCCGCCGCTGTACGGCGTGCGGCGCGGCAAGGAGATGACCTACCTCAAGGACGACGCCGCGTTCCGCAAGCATCTGATCGATCACGGCTCGGAGGGGAAGAAGGTCGTGACCGCGGCCCCGGGCGGAAACGGCGCCATCACGGGGCAGAAGCTCGTCGCGTGGCTCACGAAGATCTCCCGGCTGGAGCAGATCGCGGTGCGGGCCGAGCGGCGCGGGCTGCCGTCCTTCGTCTTCATGTCGCTTGCGGCGCGGGCGGCGGAAGGGGTGGAGGCGCTTTCGGGGGAGAAGTCGGCCTTCAAGTTCTTCAAGGCGCTGCTGGCGGACTGGAAGGTCTCCCGCCCCGAGGTCACGCACACGACGTTCTCGATCGAGCCGGACCTTTCCGGCGACAGCGAGGCGGTGCGCGGCCGCCTGTCGTGGAAGCGCGGCGGCCTGCCGATGGACTGCATCGTGGACAGCCACCTCATGACGTCGGCCGACCTGCGCGAGGCGGGGACGCTGTCGGCGCAGATCCGCGACGCCCTGCCGCCGCCGTACCGGATGGAAGGGGAGGGGAGCTTCCCCGAGGCCGACGGGCCGCTGTGCCTGCTCGACCAGGTGCTGGAGGCGGGCAAGAAGGGGCAGACGATCCAGCGCTATAAAGGTCTGGGCGAGATGAATCCCGAGCAGCTCTGGGAGACGGCGATGAACCCGGAGACGCGCGACCTGCTGCGCGTGGAGCTGGGCGACGAGACCGACGCCGACGAGATCTTCTCGCGGCTGATGGGCGACCAGGTCGAGCCGCGCCGCGAGTTCATCGAGCAGAACGCGCTGAACGTGTCGTCGCTGGATATTTAATTACTGTCCATTTGTCGGGTTGCAGATAAGCTGACAAATCGTGAAGAAAAGCTGACAAAAAGTTGCCCCAATAATGGCAGCGTCTCTTCAGGCAAAACATGAAGCTCGAAGACTTTACATTGATGTCTTTTTCCGATCCCGGCGGCGGTAGATGATACCGAGCTTGTCCAGGCGCCAGCGGAGGGTGTTGGGGTTCATCCCCAACATCTCCGCGGCCCCTCCGCGACCGTGAATTTTTCCCTTGGCAAGTTTTAGCACCTCGCAGATGTGGGCCGACATGGCTTCTTCCAGTTTCAGGGGAAGACCGGGAGCGGCTTCGCCGGCGGCAGCCGGCTTCTTCCTTCCTCCCTCAGGCGGGAGGACCTCTTCGAAGGTCAGCGGTCCGGCACGGTGCCGGATCAACTCGCGCTCGACCAGGTTCTCCAGCTCGCGCACGTTGCCGGGCCAGTCGTACTCCATGAGCCGAAGAAGGGCGCCTGGCGCTATGGAGGGATATGCGGCGATGCCGAGCTCCCTGCTCTTTACCGCCAGAAAATGGCGTGTCAGGGCCGGAACATCCTCCTTCCTCTGCCGCACCGGCGGAACGATGATCGGAAAGCCGCTGATCCTGTACCACAGGTCTTCGCGGAAGCTGCCCTCCGTCAGCATGCTCTGAAGGTTGCGGTGCGTGGCTGCGATCACCCGGATGTCGACGGGGATCGGGCGCTTTCCTCCCAATCTCTCCACCAAGTGGTACTGGAGCACCCGCAGCAGCCGCAGCTGCGCCGAAGGCGGAAGCTCGCCGAGCTCGTCGAGAAAAATGGTTCCGCCGTCGGCCCGCTCGAACCGTCCCCTGCTCTCGGCGACCGCCCCGGTAAAAGCCCCCTTCTCGTGGCCGAACAGCTCGCTGTCGATCAGATTCTCCGGGAGGGCGCCGCAGTTTACCTTGATGAAAGGGCCGTCCTTGCGCGGGGAGGAGAAGTGGATCGCGTTGGCGATCAATTCCTTTCCGGTTCCGGTTTCGCCGAGCAGAAGGACCGTGTTGTTCAGCGGCGCCACCTGGCGGACCATCTCCATCACGTTTCGCAGTCCGGTGTTGCCGCCGATGATTTCGTCCGGGGCGCCGCCGCGCAGCTCCCGGTTCAGGAAGCGCTTGTCGTCCAGCAGGATGGCCTGGTAGCGGAGCACCTCTTCATGGGCGAGGGCATTGGCAAGGGCGATCGCAAACGGCTTGCCGACATCCCGGAGGAGTTCAACCTGTTCTTTTCTATATCTCCCTTCTCCCCCCGCCCGCAGAATCAGCCCTCCGAGCAGCTCTTCCTTCAAGCGCAACGGCACGATCAGGTCCGTGTTCCCTTCGTACCTCGAAAGCGGCATGAGGATACGGAATATGTCGTCCGTTTCCGCGTCCACGACGAACGGTTCGGCTAAATTCCGCGCCGCGATCTTTTCCCGCATCCCTTCCGGCAGCGGGATGATTTCGTCGGGAAGGACAACGCCGGCCCCATGTGCCTGAGCGATGCGGCGGATCGCGCTCAGCCGTTCGTCCAGGATGATAAGGGACAGCAAGTCAAGCGGCAGGTGCCCCCTCAGGTAATCGAACGCACTGTGCAGCGATTCCTTTATGTCCAGGCTGCTGCAGATTCTGAGGGTGATTTCCTTGAGAAATCCATCCTGGTTTTCCATGGCCGCCTCGTACCGTGCCGCGGATGTCTCTCCAGACGGTTGGGTGTCCGTAAAACCTTGCGATCGCAACTAGAAACACAACATACCGCAATTTCATACTAATTCACAGTATTCCGTGTAAATAATCACGGCATTTCGTGGCAACGCGGGTGTTGATTGCGTAACTTATCGAAATAAAAAGCAAAATATTCTGGCACGTTCGTCGCTTTCTTCGAGGGCAAGGTATAGCGCTGCACAGGAGAACATCATGACCGACCTGCTCTACGTCACATGCAATGTCAGGAATCCGGAGGCGTCCGGTTCCCTTTCCCTGGGTCATGAATTTCTGGAGGAATACCTTCGCTGGAATCCTCAAAAGGCGGTGCGGTTTCTCGACCTGTACCGGGACAGCATCCAGCGCATCGATCAGGACCTTCTCGACGTCTGGGAACGGATCGGGCGCGACGAGAGCTACGCTCTTTTTTCGGATGAAGAGCGACGCAAGATCTACCGCATCTGGCGTCTGGCCGACCAGTTTGGAGCTTGCGACAGATACATCTTCGTGACCCACAGCCTGAATCTCTGGTTCCCGGCCGAGTTCAAGACGTACGTCGATGCGATCTGCGTTCCCGGTCGTACCTACCGGCTTACGCCGCAGGGGGCGAAGGGAACGTTTCACGACGGGGGCAGAAGATCCCTGCACCTGCATGCGGGGCCACCGTTCCCCTTTGGAAAGGAGCAGGATCAGAGCGTTGCCTACCTGCGCTCGGTTCTCCAATTCCTCGGGGTCACCGATCAGGTGACCGTGCTCCTTCCGACAGACAACCCGGAAAGAAGTTCCGTCGAGGCGAAGGAAAAATACAAAGTAGCGCGGCGCAGGCTGTTGGGGCTGGCTCGCGTTTTTTGAGAGGAGGCTTGGCGATGAAGGACCGGAGGAAACCGTTGGCGGCGGCGATATGCCTGTCGCTGTTGGGAGTGGCGCTGACCGCCTGCACAGGCAACACGCACGGCAAGGAATCGGGCATCGATGTCGTCTCCGTGATCGTCGGGAAGGCAAAGAAGGTCCAGGAGAGGGAAACCATCTCGGTGAGCGGGACGGTTTCGACACCCGATTCGCCCGCGAACGCGAGCTTTCTCGTTTCCGGCAAAGTGGTGCACGTCGGGCCGCGGGAAGGGGATTACGTAAGAGAGGGGCAGGTTCTCGCCTCCATCGATCCGACCGATTACCAGTTGACGCTGTCGGCGGCCAAGGCACAAAAAGACCAGGCCGAAGTCGCATACCGGCGCGCCGAGGACGAGCATCGGCGGATGAAGATCTTGTACGACTCGAAGAGCCTGGCGGCCAACGATTACCTGAAATTCAAGGCGGCAGTCGATTCATCCGCGCAACAGTACGAGCAGGCCGTTGCCTCGGAAGAGTTGACCCGGAAGCGTCTTGCCGATGCAACGCTCTGTGCCCCCATCGGCGGCTACATCGCGAAAAGGCTGATCGAGCCCGGCGATACGGCGATTCCGGGACGCCCTGTCTTCGAGATTGTCCAGATGAACCCCGTGGAAGTGAATGTCGGGGTGCCGGAAACGGACGTACGGCGCGTCCGGATCGGACAGACGGCGGACATCAAGGTTCCCGCCCTACCGGGGAAGTCGTTCGGAGGGAAGGTTCGCATCCTCAACGTCTCCGCAGATCCCGGTACTCGAACCTACATGGCCAGGATCGCCGTGGCGAATCCGGAGAAGCTGTTGCGCGTGGGGATGGTGGCGGAAGCGACCATACGCGGGGACCGGACGGTATCGATGATGACGCTTCCGGGGGACGCGATTGTGCGCGATCCGCAGGGGGCGACGCAGGTATTCGTCTACTATCCCGGCCAGAGGAGCGTATACACCAAGCGGGTGGACGTCGGCGTGGTCCTCAACCGGGATGTCGAGATAAGAAGCGGCCTTTCCGGTGACGAGCTGGTCGTTCTGGCCGGACAGGGAAAGCTCAGGAATGGTCTGGTCGTCTCAGCAACGGAACGGCAGACCGGCGAATGAACAAATACCGAGAGGAACGGGTTTCCAGATGAATCCGACAAAGTTTTCCCTTCGCTATCCTTCCGTTACGCTCATTCTGACGGCGATGGTCGTCCTGGTCGGCGTCTACGCCTTCCTGAAAATGCAGCGAACGGAAGATCCGACGATCACCATCCGGACCGGGATCGTGGCCGCGATGTATCCCGGGGCAACCTCCGAGCAGGTGGAAAAACAGGTAACGAAGACCCTCGAAAAACACATCTTCAAATTCCCCGAGGTGCGGAAGGAGAAGACTTTTTCGACCAGCCGCCCCGGCCTCGTCATCATCAACGTCGAACTGGAAGACAATGTAAAGAATTCCGACCAGTTCTGGGCGAAGCTGCGCGACGAGATGATCCTCGTTCGCGGTACCGAACTCCCGGCGGGCGTCCAGGGTCCGGTGGTCGATTCCGATTTCGGCGATACGGTTGCCATGCTGGTCGCCATCCACGGCAAACAGTACGGCTACCGAGAGCTCCGCGATTACGCGGACAAGATCCACGACGAAATGCGCAACGTGCGCGAGGTGGGGAAACTCGTAACCTACGGAAATCAGGGCGAAGAAATCTGGATCACCGGCAGCCTCGAAAGGATGTCGCAGTATCTGGCCGACCCGGGCCAGGTGGCGAACGCACTGAGGCAGCGGAACGTCATCCAGAGCGCTGGAGACTTCGAGGCGGACCGATCGAAGATCCCCATAAGGACCACCGGGGTTTTCAACACCGAGGACGAGATCCGGAACGTGCTGGTCGACGTTTCGAGGGAGGGACATCCGGCATACATCAAGGACTTCTCCGAGGTGGAGCGCCGGTATCAGGATCCGACGTTCAAGGTGCGCTACGACGGCGACCCCTGCCTGCTCCTCTCGGTCGAGATGCAGAAGGGGAAGAACATCGTCGAACTCGGCGAAAAGCTGGAAGAAGTATTCCAGCGCCTCAAGGTGCTTCTTCCCCCGGACGTCCAGCTTGACCTGGTCGCCAACCAGCCGGGAGTGGTCGAGGAGCGGATTGAGACGCTCAGTCATGAATTCCTTCTCGCCATCATTTCCGTGGTGATCGTGACGATCGTGCTCCTTCCTTTTCGGGTTGCTCTCATCGCCGCTCTGGCGATACCGGTGACCCTTTGCGGCACCCTCGGCATCATGAACGTCTTCGGCATTGCCCTCCACCAGGTGTCGATCGCAGCGCTCATCATGGTCCTCGGAATCGTGGTGGACGACGCCATCGTGATCGCAGATAACTACGTCGAGCTCCTGGACCGGAAGGTGCCCAAGCCGGAAGCGGCTTGGCGGAGCGCGAGCGATGTCTTCGTCCCGGTCCTCACCGCGACCATCACCATCATCGCCTCCTTCCTGCCGCTCCTGATCCTGACCGGCTCGGTCGGCGAATTCATCATGGCGCTCCCGATTACCGTTGCGATCGCGCTGGCGGTTTCCTTCATCGTGGCGGTCGTGCTTACCCCCATTCTCTGCAGATTCTTCATCAGGAAGGGATTACACGACCACGACGCCGCAGAGGCCCGCGGCGAGGAAAAGAAGAGCCTGCTGGACCGGCTCCAGACGAACTAC
>JBFLWB010000138.1 GCA_040758155.1 Thermodesulfobacteriota bacterium | reverse complement strand
CAGCACCCGGGTCGCGATGACCGTCAGGGCGTAGACGAACATGAACACCCCGATCGATCCCCTTCCCCTGGCCAGGAGGTAGACCGGCAGGAAGGTGAAGATCGACCCGTACGCCATCCCGAAAAGGTATCCCGCCGTGTTGGGCACGAGGAAGGGGCGCGTGAGGTAGACCGAGAGCGAGGCGAAGGAGGGGCGCTCCCGCGCCGCCGGCTCGCGCATCGCGATGGGCGCGATCCCCGCCAGCGCCGCGATGCCGATCGCCCCGGCGAACAGCCCGTGGTACCCGGAATGGAGGATGACCCACTCTCCCGTCCAGCCGCCCACGGAGACCGGAAGGAAGAAAGTGAGTCCGAAGATCCCGAGCGCCTCCGCGCGCCGGCCGGCCGGCGCGGTCGCGGCGATCCAGGAGAAGGAGGAGGCGGCGAACATGGAGAACGCCGTTCCCTGGGCGACCCGGAGGATGTACGGGAGGATGCCGGGAGCGGCAAGGCGGGTCCAGGAGACCGAAGCGGCGGCGGCGAGGAAGGCCCCTCCGGCGAGGAGGGCCCTCCGGAGCCCCCGCCCGCTGATCATGGCGTTCAACGGCTTGAGCGCCAGCGCCACCAGCGTTCCCGCGGCCATCAGGACGCCGATCTCCCCTTCCCGGATCCCCAGCCCGTAAAGGTGCGCGGGGAGAAAGATGAAGATCACCGAATGGAGGGAGAACAGGAAGTTCGACGCGTTCAGCAGGATGTAGTCGCGGTCGTAGAGGGAAGCGGACGCGGATACGGAGGCCGAAGGGGACATGTATGGCAATCTTAACATAAGGGAACCTTGGGCTTCCCCCGGCCGCCGCTTTCGAAGAGAATAGCCGTTATGGCCAAGGCGCTGCGCATCGCACTCGCACAGATCAACGTCACCGTGGGCGACATCAACGGAAACGTGCGGAAGATCCTCGACACCTGCGCTCGGGCGCGGGAGGCGAAGGCGGACCTCGTCATCTTCCCGGAGCTGGCGGTCACCGGCTATCCCCCCGAGGACCTGCTGCTGCGCTCCTCCTTCGTCGACCGGAACCTCGAGGCGTGGGACGAGGTGGCGCGCAACATCCGGGGGATCGCGGCCGTCGTGGGATTCGTGGACCGGGACGCGAAGGGGCGCACGTACAACGCGGCGGGGATCGCCGCGAACGGCCGGGTCCTGCACGTGTACCGGAAGATGCATCTCCCCAACTACGGCGTCTTCGACGAGGTGCGCTACTTCCAGCGGGGGACGGAGCCGCTGCTGTTCCCGGTGAAAGGAGTGCGGGTGGGAGTGACCGTCTGCGAGGACGTCTGGGTGCGGGGCGGGCCGGTCCCGCGGCTGGCGAGGGACGGCGCCGGCCTGATCATCAACCTTTCCTCTTCTCCCTATCACGCCGGGAAGTGGCGGCAGCGGCGCGACCTGGTGGCCGACCACGCCCGGCGGAACGGGGTTCCGCTGGCGTACTGCAACATGGTGGGGGGGCAGGACGAGCTGGTGTTCGACGGCGGGAGCATGGTGGTCGGGAGGAAGGGGGAAGTGATCGCACGGGCGGCGATGTTCGACGAAGAGCTGCTCCTGTGCGACGTCGGCGGACGGGTCCCCCAAGGATCGGTGGCGCCCATTCCGTCCCGGGAGGAGGAGATCTTCCACGCGCTGGTGACCGGCACGCGCGACTACGTGGAGAAGAACGGATTCCCCGGCGTGATCATCGGGCTGTCGGGCGGGCTCGACTCCTCGCTCGTGGCGGCGGTCGCGACGAAGGCGCTTTCCCCTTCCCGGGTGCTCGGCGTCACGCTGTCGTCGCCCTACACCTCGGTCTCCAGCGTGGCGGACGCGCACGCGCTGGCGGAGAACCTCGGGATCCGCTGCATCGACCTTTCGATCTCCGAGGCCTTCGAGACGCTGAAGGGCACCCTGGCGCCGGCGTTCGCGGGGCGGGCGGAGGACGCGACGGAGGAGAACCTGCAGGCGCGCATCCGCGGCACGATCCTGATGGCGCTTTCCAACAAGTTCGGCGACCTTCTGCTCACCACGGGGAACAAGAGCGAAATGAGCGTGGGATACG
>JBFLWB010000137.1 GCA_040758155.1 Thermodesulfobacteriota bacterium | reverse complement strand
TCGGGAACGCTTTCGACGTCGTGGGAGACAGGAAGCAGACCACCTGGAGCCCGGTCGCCACGAACGTTACCGAGTCGGAGTACGAGATCTCCCTGAGGAACCACAAGACGGAGGACATCACGGTGCGGGTCGAGGAGGCGATCCCCGGGGACTGGAAGATCCTCGAAAGCTCGCACCCTTACAAGAAGGAGGATTCCGGGGCAGCCGTATTTTCGGTAAAGGTTCCCCGGGATAAGGAAGTCGTGGTGCGGTACAAAGTGAGGTCGAGGTACTAGGGCGCCCGGCTCACCCGCAGCACGACGAATTGCCCGAGCAGTCGCAGGTCGGCTCCGTCCCGGCGACCATGCCGTTCAGGACCGCCGCGGCGCAACCTACACCCGCGCGCACGGAGATCGCCTCGTGCTCGCAGTTCTTCGCGCAGGCGCCGCACTCCATGCAGGCGCCGCGGTCTGCGAGAACTGCGCGTTTGTTCTCTATCCTGAATACCTCATGCGGGCATACCTTGGCGCACATGCCGCAACCGACGCACCGCTCCGGAAGAAACTCCAGCGTTACCGCGCTCTCAAGGTATCTCATGACCTCCCACCTCATGCCACGAACAGGCCGCTCAGCCAGAATCCGAGACCGATCACGGCGAAAGCCGCCTGCATCGGCAAGGCATAACGCATTTCGCGCTGCACCCCGCTCAAGGAAGTAAACGTCGACGCGCCGGTGAAGTTCATCACCACGAAGCTTGTCAACGCCGGCGCCAGCGCGAGCCAAGTCGCCGCATGAAGCCATGACGTGGCCAGGCCGTTGCCGAGCAGCGAGTAAATCCCCGGTCCCGCGGCGAAAACAAGCCCCAGGACGGCGCCCTTGACGGAAAACGCCCGCCCCGGAAGCCATGGAAGAAGAATGGGCCCGAGGATGCCGCCGCCGAGGAACGCCCCCAGCACCAAGGCGGCTCCCTCAACGCCGGTCGTGCGGATTCCGGCCAGGGAGTAACCGCCTGCCCCCAAACCTCCCAGCAGCAGGAAAACCGCCGAAAGGAGCAACGCGTATTTCGCCCCCGTGACCAGCTCGACGGGAATCAGGACGATCCGGTCGCGCAGCCCGAACCGGACCCTTCGCATCCCGGGAGTCGCCTTCATCCCGGCATCCAGGAACGCCGGCAGATCCTCGGCCCGCACCGGCCCGTATTCCACCCGGAATCCGCAGCGCCTGCGCACCTCGTGCGCGCTCACTCCCGGGGCGCCGAGCTGCGGAACCACGAGCGTGCGATGCGACACGACCCGATCGACCGCGCAAAGCTGCACGCGCCGCACGATCTCTTCGGTGCCGAACGTTCCCTTCCCCGCCGAGCACCAGACGTTCACGCCGTCGGTGTCCAGCACCAGGATCCACGCGTTCCGGCCGGACAGCACTCTGCGCAGGCGGTCGAAGCTCATCTTGTAGTTGGCGGATACGAGCACCGGCGATTCCGCCTGGGGGTCGCCGACGGCGTACAGTCCGGGCACCACGCGATAGCTCATGCGCCCGATGCCCCAGCGCACCTTGATGGCGCCGATGCGGTCGGTGAGCGTCAACTGCGTACTCACGCGAGGCGCCTTGGCGGCGTTCGATCCGGCGGCAGTCCCGCCGCAAGCGCACTTGCATTCGCATTCGTTCGTCATGGCGTCCCGCCCATCAGCGGCCCCAGCACACCCTTGACCATTCCGCTGAGCTCCTCCACCTTGATGAGCGACAGGCAGCAAACCTTCCCTTCCTTCTCCCAGCCGATCACGGCCAGCTTGTCGCCCCCCTTGATCCCCGCCCGGTCGCGCAGCTCCTTGGGAAGCACCATCTGGCCGCGTTCGTCGATCGTGATGAGCGACTCGACGCGGCAGCCGGCAAACGCCTTCCCTCCCGGCCCGCAGCAGGACGCGCCTGGTGTCTTTTTGTCCATTGCATACCCTCCCTGCCCGGCATGATATCGCTGTATATACTGATTATTCAGCTAATACCGAATATGTAGGCCGATTGGACACTATTGTCAACAGGAAAATTGCCCGGGGTTTATTGTCGTTTCCTTCCGACAAGCGAAAGCAACAACCCCATGCATACAACGGCCGTGCTCCCGGATTATTTCCTCCCCTCTGCAAGCGCTTCCCATTCGTAGATCTTGTCTTGCGCGGCCCGGGCGTCGGGGGCGTCCGGAGAAAGGAGCAGGTAGCGCTTCATCTCCCGTCCGGCGGAACCGTACCGTCCCAGCTCGGCAAGGATGAGCGCCCGATTGTAATGTCCTTCCGGCCACCATGGGGCGATCCCAAGAGCATCCCGATAATAGTCTGCCGCTTCCGCGAACGCCTTCCGGCCGACGGCGGTCTCCGCCTTGACCCGGTATTTCCGGGCTTCTTCCGGAAGATCCGTTTTCGACGGAGAAGCAACGTATCGCTGCGCCTCCTTCCTGAACCAGACCTCGTCGACGTCGTTGAGGCCTTTCATCGTGTTGGGCTTCCACTTCACCGGTTTCAGGTCGAGCGCCTTCTCGTACTCCGAATCGGCCCGGTCGAAGCGTCCCGAAGCGAAGTGGATGTCCCCTACCATCAGGTGGCCGTGCGCAGCGTCTTCGTTGTCGGCGGCGCCGGGGAAGAACCTCTCCAGGTCGGCCAACGCGAGGTCGAACCTGCCGAGCTTCATGTACGCGCCCGCCCTCATCTTGTAGATCCACGGGAGCTCATGCCCCGGCGTCCCGGCGGCTATCGTCAGCGTGGCGACCGCTTCGTCATAGCGGCCCGCCTCGTACTGCGCCATCCCCTTATATAGAAGATCGTGCTGCGTCGCGGCGCACCCGGCAAAGAGGGCCAAGGTCGACAACCACGATACAAGAAACGCTGCGTTGCGATTCATCGTTTTCCTTCACCTCCGGGATCAGATGCCTTTTCCAGCTTGTCCGATGAACGCCCGCTCCATCTCCTTCCGGAAGGCGACCGCCGGGTCGGCCGCGTCGTATTCCACGTCGTCCCAACGCACCTGCGCGTGCGCGGCGACCTCGCGCTTCAGCTTGATGCCGTGGGCGAGACCGAGCGGCAGCCCGCCCATCCGCATCGACAGGTCGGCCGGCAGGAGCTTGCCGTAGACCGTGTATCCCCCCTCTCCGTCCAGCCTCTCCCCTGCGGCAAGATCCCGCTTCGCCGTCGCGACGACATCGCCGCGCCAGCCGTCCGGGGCGCCGGTGGCCTCGCCGCGCAACCCGACGGAGGCGACGCTGATGCCGAGCTCGAGGCCGATCGCGTGGTTGGGTTTGTACATCGCGGAGTATCGGCCCGACGGGTCGATATTGAATCCGTACTCCCGGAAGCAGCGGCGGACGTAGTCCTCTCCCTGCGCGTCCCCTGCGCGGAACGTGACATAGACGCCCCAGCGCAGGTCGCGGAACACCGGCCTTCCGTCCCGCTCCACGCTGGAGACCACTTCCACCTGCCCGGCGTGATGGAGACAGCCGCCTTCCTCCCGCGGGCACAGCAGCCGCGGCAGGTCGTCGACGCCGCATGCCGGGAAATGCAGCCCTTCCGGGTCCGGAGTCAGCGCGCAGGCGTTGGCCACCGCCGCCATCTCGATGGCGCTCTTCGTGCCGTCGAGGAACGAATTGAACATCTGCGCGTTGAAGTCGCCGGCGGCGACCATCTCGGGCGTGAAACCGTAATATGGCCACACCGTGTCCGGCGTCGAGGTATGGTAGACGGGAAGATACTTCGTCCCCTTCCCCGCGGCGACCACCTCGAACCCGGCCGCGCGGCACCAATCCACCATCTCGCTGATCAGCGCCGGCTGATCGCCGTAAGCCAGCGAATAGACGACCCCGGCCTCCTTCGCCCTCCTCGCGAGCAGCGGCCCTGCCAGCGCATCCCCCTCGACATTCACCATAACGACGTGCTTGCGGTGCGAGAAGGCGTCCAGCGCGTGCCGGATGCCGACCGCCGGGTTGCCGGTGGCTTCGATGACGATGTCGATCTCCGGCGATGCGGTCAGGGCGTAAGCGTCGGCGGTGATGCATGTCGTTCCGGCGCGCGCCGCGGCCGGGAAGGATGCCGCTGCGTGCCTTTCCGCCGGCCAGCCCGTCCTGGCGAGCGCGATCCGGGCCCGGTCCGGGGAGAGATCGGCGATTCCGACGACATGGATGCCCGGGGTGTGCTTGGCCTGGGCCAGGTACATCGAGCCGAACTTCCCCGCGCCGATCAGGCCGACGCG
The DNA here is from genome assembly GCA_040758155.1 of Thermodesulfobacteriota bacterium. Classification (NCBI taxonomy): domain Bacteria; kingdom Pseudomonadati; phylum Thermodesulfobacteriota; species Thermodesulfobacteriota bacterium. The sequence goes on along the minus strand of JBFLWB010000137.1, from coordinate 14,048 downwards.
CAGCGGGCGGCCCTGCGCCGCGCGTTCGAGCAACATCCGGTGGAGATTCATGGAAATCCTCCTGGAAGGAGACGCTAAGGCATCATAGCAGGGAACGGCTTCGCATTGACCGTAGCTTCCCGAAAGGTTATTCTCTCCCCTGAAGTTGAAGCCCACAAACCCGCAAGAGGTTGGATGCCCGTCAGCGTTCTCCATATGGATCTTGTGTGAGGAGCCGAGTGCGCCATAGGCGATGACCGCCGGCGCACGCCTGCATCTCCTCAACCGCCGATCCCTGCCCGTGTGCCTCGCCACCTGCCTCGACGTGACGGCATGCGGCCGACCGTGCGCGCTTCTTGCCGCGCATCATGGAGGACGTAGTGGTGTACCAACTGTCTACACTGGGCTTCGGCCCTTTCTTCGAAAAACAATTTTCTCGCTCGGAACACCCCACCGGCGTACCCGCCAGGATCGCCTCCGAGCACCGCGGCGCGTATGTGGTCTGGTCCGCTTCGGGCGCCGGCCGCGCCCAGCTCGCCGGGAAGCTTCGCACGCGGCTCGAGGAGGAAGGATTCCCCGCCGTCGGGGATTGGGTCGTCCTCAGGGAGGCGCCCGGACCGGATCGCGCCACCATCATCGAAGAGGTCCTTGAGCGGCGCACGGTGTTCAGCCGCGGCGCCGCGGGACGCCCGGGGCGCACCCAGGTCGTCGCCGCCAATATCGACATCGTGTTCGCCGTCTGCGGCCTTGACGCGGACTACAACGTCCGCAGGATCGAGCGCTACCTCGCCCGGATCTGGGCGAGCGGCGCGCAGCCCGCGGTGATCCTCAACAAGGCCGACATCTGCGGAAACGCCGCCGGGCGTGTGACCGAGGTGGAAAGCCACTGCCCCATGGTGCCGGTCTACGTAACCAGCGCCCTGTTGGCGGAGGGCATCGAAGCGATTCGGGCGAGCATCGGCGAAGGAATGACGGCGGCCTTCGTCGGCTCGTCCGGGGCGGGCAAATCGACCCTGATAAACGCCTTCCTCGGCGAGGAGCGGATGCGCACCGGAGAGGTCCGGGCGCACGACGGCCGCGGCTGTCACGTCACGACGCATCGGGAACTCGTCCTGCTGACCGGAGGCGGACTGCTGCTCGACACGCCGGGCATGCGGGAGCTGCAGCTTGTCGATGAAGACGGGCTCGACTCGGTCTTCGGCGACATCGCGACGCTCTCCGCGCGATGCCGCTTCCGGGACTGCCGCCACGACACCGAACCGGGCTGCGCGGTATTGGCGGCGGTGGAATCGGGAGAGCTCTCCGCGGATCGCCTGGAGCACTACCGGAAGCTCGAGCGGGAAGCGCAAGCCTACGAGCGGCGTCACGACGAGAGACTGCGGCGGCAATCCGAACGGGTATGGGGACAGCTACACGACGAGGTCGCCCGGCTGCGGCGCTGGAAAGGGCGTGAGTGACGTATACTGCTTTCATGACCCACGCCGGTTCGAACAAGTCGTGCATGTTCTGCAATGCATGCAGGGACAAACGCCGAAGGAAGGTATTGCACGTCGCCGGCGAAGGCGGAAAGCCGCTCTGCGGGTCAAATCGTACGGAATACCCGCTGGTCGAGGGCCGCTTCGATACGTGGACCGGCGCCTCGAATCGGTGTAAGGCATGCGCCAGGATTATCGCGAATAACCTTGGCCCCGATTGGGAGAAGAAACGGCGCCGGTCATAGCCGACGATCGATCGGGTATCCTTTCTCCACCCAGTTAGTGATGCCGCCGTTGACGACACGGACGTTCCGATAGCCCCTCTTTAGAAGATCGGAGCCGAATTTGGCCGAACGGTTCTGCGTGCGGCAGTAGACCCAGATCTCGGTTTCCGTATCGGGCCACCTCTTCGGCACAAGGGACTGGCTGCCGATCGGTATGTTGATCGCCCCGGGCACGTGTCCGCTCGCGAATTCCTCCGACGTGCGCACGTCAAGCAGGACCGCCTTGCTTTTCTTCTCCCGGACTTCCTGCCACTTCCCGTAGAGATCGTCCACGGAGACGATGTGCTCCTTCGGGATCGTCGGAGAGCCGAAGAAGGCCAACGCAGGTCCCGACAGCATCCCAAGGGCAATCGATGCGACCAATACTGCATTCCTCATGTCGTACGCTTCCTCCAAATTATCCCCGTAACATTTATTTTTAGATGATTCGGAGCTACAAAAGGAACCGATTCCTATTAAAAAGAAGAAGGGCCGGGAAACCGAGCGCAGACGCACCGTAGGTTCGAATCCTTGTAGCCTTGGAGGCCCCGGATTTCAGAACCTGGTATACCCCCGTGGGCAACGGTGTATACTGCCTCCTCGACCCGGACAACTCCACGGGAGGGAGAAGGTGACCCCATCCGGCGGGAACAAGCCTTGCATAGCCTCTATCCCATGAGCCGGATCAGCAATCTATCCCTCTCGCACAACCAGCTTCGTCTGGCGGCCTTCTGCATGTTCATCCTCTCTATCTCCGGCTGCGCGACATCGAAAAGCGTTCAGACGGCACCGCCCTTTCCCGTTCATCGCGAACCCGTTCTTCGCGAAAAGGAGATCGAGCGGAACAGGTTCACGGTTGCACAAGGAGAAGACGTCATCGGCCGGCCGGCGGTCGTCAGGATTGAAAAGGACGATACGCTCCCGGATATCGCCCGGCACTTCAGTTTGGGGATCAAGGAAATCAGCGCGGCGAATCCGAAGGTGGATGTATGGGTGCCCGAGGCGGGAGAGCGCGTCGTATTGCCTCTGAGCTTTATCCTGCCTGACGCTCCCAGAAAAGGGATCGTGGTCAACCTGGCCTCCATGAGACTCTTCCAATATAAAGAGGATGGAACGTCTCTGTCGGTGACGACCTATCCGGTCGGCATCGGCACGGACGAGCGGCCTACCCCCACAGGCCGGATGCATGTGGTGCGCAAGGCGGCCCGGCCCACCTGGCATGTTCCTTCCTCGATTGCCGCGGATCATCGCAAGAAGGGGGACATCCTCCCGAAAACCGTCCCGCCGGGGCCTGAAAATCCCTTGGGCGAATATGCGCTCTATTTGAACAAAGGGAGTTATCTGATCCACGGCACCAACAAGCCGGCCAGCATCGGCCTTACCGCGACCAACGGCTGCCTGAGGCTTTACCCGGAAAACATCAAGGCGCTCTTCGACGACACTCCGGTGAAAACGCCTGTGCTCATCGTCGACCAGCCGTATCTCGTTGGGCAACGCAACGGCGTACTGTACCTGGAAGCCCATGGGCCCGCGGATGAGTCGGGCGCGCTGGAGTCGGAGAAACTCCATAAAAAACTGAGAGCGATCGAAAAGCAGGCCGCGCGCGCGATCGACTGGAAAAAGGTCAAGGAAGTGCAGGCCGAGGCCCGGGGGATTCCGGTTCCCATCTTCGAGTCGGGTCGGGGAACTGAAATGGAGGCCGCGAAACCTGTAGAGGTCGAGCACCCGGAGACCTTGTACGGCAAGCCGGAGATACCGGCGCTGAAATTGCATGCGTGGTATGTATTAGCCGCAGATGTGCGTGACCGGATCGAAGCCCGGCGGCTTGCCGCCATCATTAATCACCAGGGGCCGCAAATACCGGCACGGGTGTTTGAAAAGAGCGAAAGCTACCGCGTTATCGCCGGCCCTTTCAATGACGGCGGTGAAGCCAAAGAGGCGGCGAAGCGCCTGAAAATCGATCTGGAAATTGACGGTATTGTAATCGAGCCTGACAAAAATGGATGACGGATGCGATCCTTCTTCCCGTCAAGGAAGACGGAAATACAGGGAGGTGAAGAAAGATGAAGAAAAGCCTGCTTCTGATCGCGATGGTGCTGATTCTCCCGACGCTGATGATCGGATGCGCGACGACCGGTCAACTCGAGAAAGTGCAGGCCGAGCAGAAAATGATCGATGCGAAAGCGGACCAGGCGATGAAGGATGCGCAGGCGGCCAAGGCCGCAGCCGATGCGGCCAGGGTGAAAGCGGATGAAACGTCGGCCCGCGCCGAAAACGCGATAAAGGCGGCGGCGGAAATGGAAAAGGCGGCGGCGGAAAGAGAGAGGGTGGCGGCGGAAAAGGAGAGGGCGGCGGCGGAAAGAGAGAAGGCGGCGGCGGAAAAGGCAACGGTCTCCGATGAAAAAGCGAAAAAGGCCGAAGCCGCTTTCGAAAAGTCGATGAAGAAGTAAGTCATCCGAATTGCAGAGGTGGCAGGGGCCAACCCCCCTGCCATTTCATTCTCCATGAGGAATTCCGGAATCCGTCCCATGCGGCCCATCAGGTTCTGCATCTGCCTTCTGATGGCGTCGACGCTCCTGTCCGGCTGCAGTCACTTCAACGACGGACCGCAGATCAGGAAGACATTCGCGGAGGCGAACGATCTTTTCCACCAGGAAAGCTACGCGGCCGCCCTGGACAAGTATTCGGAGATCGTCGAGAAATATCCCGCCACGGCTGACCGGGCGCTGTTCGAGATGGGCATCGTTTACGCCCATTCGAAGAACGCACGGAAGGATTACCAAAAATCGCTGGATTGCTTTCAAAGGCTCATCCGGGATTACCCTGCAAGCGAGTACCGGCAGAACAGCGAGATGATGGTGTTCAATATCCAGAACGTCATTTACAAGGATCGGACGATCGCCGCGCAGCATACGCACATCGAAGCTCTCCAGCGCGAGGTCCGGGGCAGGGACAGCGAGATCGCCGCGCAGCAGAAGAAGATCGAGGCGCTCGGGAAAGACATCGAGGCGCTCGGGAAAGAGTTTGAGGCGCTCGAAAAAAAGTATAACGACGCCACACAGCAGAAGAGGCCGATCGACAGGGTGCTGATCGAAAAGAGCGCGCGCCGGTTGATGCTGATCTCACAGGGGGAAGTTCTGAAAAGCTACAAGATCGCCCTGGGAGGGAATCCGATCGGGCCGAAGGAACGGCAAGGCGACGGCAAGACGCCCGAGGGGACCTATTTCATCGATGCAAGGAACCGGGACAGCCAGTATCACCTCTCCCTGCATATTTCCTATCCGAACGAGAAAGACAGGAAGCGCGCGAGGGAGCTCGGTGTCTCCCCGGGCGGGGACATCATGATCCACGGGATCAAGAACGGGTTCTCGTGGATAGGCGACGCCCACTCGAAGATCGACTGGACGAAAGGGTGCATCGCCGTGACCGACGAAGAGATCGTGGAAATCGCCGGTCTGGTGCCGGACGGGACTGTGGTGGAGATAAGGCCGTAGCCCGATTACGCCGCGGCCGGATACCTGTCGCGCCGGAGGATGTTCCCCTGGAGGCCGACGGTGACGATCTCCAGCGGGATATTCTTCCCCGATTCCTTCAGGACCTTCTTCAGCAGAGCCGGCAGCCCCTGGCAGCAGGGGACCTCCATGACCAGCACGGTGACGCTGCGCACGTCGGCCTGCGCGAAGATCTGCCGAAAGCGATCCTCGTAGAGCTCCATGTCGTCGAACTTGGGGCACCCCATCATCACCACCTTCCCCTTCAGGAAGTCGCGGTGGAAGTCGCCGTATGCCATCGGGGTGCAGTCTGCCGCGACCAGCAGGTCGGCGTTTTTCAGGAACGGGGCGTGCGGCGGCACCAGGCGGATCTGCACCGGCCAGTGGGTCAGGGCGGAAGGGATGGAAGGCCCCGCCGGCGAGGCGCTGCGGATTTCCGCCGACCCCTTGGCGAAATTGTGGAGGCGGGCGGAGGGGCAGCCGTGTCCGTGCGCGGGTGCCGCCGGGGCCGGCTTGGTCTCCCCCCTCGTGGCGCGGACATGCTCCATGGCCGCCTTCTCGTCGAAGGCTTCGACATCGCGCTCGACCATCCGGATGGCGTCGCGGGGGCATTCCCCGAGGCATGCGCCGAGGCCGTCGCAATACTTCTCGGCGACCAATCGGGCCTTGCCGTCGATGATCCGGATCGCCCCTTCGGCGCAGGACGGGACGCACAGCCCGCAGCCGTCGCACTTCTCTTCGTCGATTTGGATGATCTTCCGCATGCTCTTCATGGCTCCTCCCGTGCAAGGTCTATTATCAATCTTCATGTACCCATGATCCTTCTCCGCCGCTTTTTGCGCATTGATCCGGGTCAAGAAAAACGAATAGAGTGTATGGACTATGAATCGATCGGACCCATCCGGTAATCGGCGCGTATCTCACGTTGCGCTGGCCGAATTTACCAGAGAAGTCATCCAATCCCTTGGCGCTTCCGGAGATCGGGCCCGCTCCACCGCGGAAGTTCTCGTCGCGGCCGACATGCGGGGAATTTCCAGCCATGGAGTGGCGGGAGGCACGGGATTAACCGAGCTCCTGCAGAGAACGCGGGCAGGAGCGATCGACATCGAAGCCGTTCCCGAAATTCATTATAAACCGGGCCGGGCGGTCGCTTCCATGAACGCAAAAGGCGGCCTGGGACCGTCCGCGGCCATGGAAGCCGCTCACCTGGCGGGGGACCTGGCCGAACAATACGGCGTGGGACGCGTGCACGTCTACGACTCGAACCATTTCGGCGCCGCCTGCGTGTACGTGGAGGCCCTCCTGAAACGCGGCCTGGCCGCCCGCTGCACCAGCACTGCCGGCTCCTGGATGATCCCCTATGGAGGGAACCGGGTGCGCCTGGGCTCCAGTCCCATCGCCTGGGGGATGCCCTGCGGCGGCGAGGCCATCGTCATCGATATGGCCACGACCCAGCGGTCGGTGAGTCCCGCGTTTCGCGCGGCGAAAGCGGGCGAGCCGATTCCCAGGGATTATTTCAGAGACAAAGACGGGAACATGCTGGAAGGGGTGGTATCTCCCGACAGGCTGGTGCAAGGCTCCGTCCTGCCGCTTGGGGGGGAACAGTTCGGGTACAAGGGATCGGGGCTGAATATCCTTATCGAGCTGGACAATGTGATCGGCGGCGGATCGCTGGAACGTATTCCCAGCATGCGGGAAACGCCGATGTGCCGCGTCTCGCACGTTTTCGAAGCGTGGAGGATCGACTTTCTTTATCCGGAGGAGGAAGCGCTGCGGCGGGTGGAAAAAGCCGTCAAGGACATCCGAGCCTACGGGGGCCCGGAGATGCTGCTGCCCGGCGAGCGCGAGGCGCGCCGGAAATCGGATGCCGAACGATGGGGGATCCCATACGAAAATTCCCAATGGGAAACGCTTGATCTCATTTCGGAGAAGACGGGAATTCCCCCGCCGCGGCCGATCGCAAAATAGCAGGCCGGTTCAATCCGGAATGCTGTTCCTGTCGGTCGCCGGACCGAAGACCACGAACTTCTGATTGTTGTTGTTGTATTTGGCGTGGAAACGGAATCCCTTCCCTTTCCAGCCGAGGATTCCTTCTGTCTCCTGCATGGCCGCCGCCGGATCGGACGGGGCCGTAACCATGATGGAAAACGTAAGGATGTGGTATTCCTTCTCCCGGGAATCCTGCGAAGGGGTCAGCTCGCGGCCATCGACAAGGATGCCGTCCTTCCCGCCGGATCGCCGGATCAATTCCTCGACGGAAAGTTTCCCCATTTCGAACTTGCCGTTTTCGCTGCCGCTCGAAGTCGTGACGACCCCCTTGCCTTCCCTGTCCCAGCGGACGCCGACCTGGTTCGTCCTCGTGAAAAACATATGCTCCCAGGTCCCGTCGTCCACCTTTCCCTTTTCGGCGAAACGGGAGTCGGACAGCGTCCACACGGTGAGAGACCTCGTGAACGTGTCTATGGAATGGGATTGGTACATCAGGGAATATCCCTGTGCCGCCAGCGCCTCGGCTTTCAGCTCCGGCGTCTCCCCGCTGAACTCCTTCGCCTCCTTCCCGTCGATCGGCCTCTCGAACGTCACCGTCGCGCTTTCCCTCGGGGCGAGGAAGTAGAAATGCTTCCCTTCGGATACCCGGTGCTTTTCGTCCGGAGCGACCGCGGACGGCTCCCCGCCGGAATCCGCTCCGGAGGGAGGCTGCGCCTCTGCCTGCGACTGAGCCGGGACCTGTGCCTGCGGCCCGACCGGTGCCGGCTCGTTCTTCGAGCATCCGGATTGTCCCGCCGCGACAGCCAGCATCACGCACGCCACAACCAGGGGAAAACGTCTCGAAGACATATGCCTCGCCCTCCCGCAGGCAGAGTAGGTGGCGACATCTTTGTCGCTCATGCCGCGCCTGACGCTATCTGATCGGAAGAACCGGCATCCGTGATTAGGGATAAATTCACCGGCGGGAATCCATATGTTCCGGATCTTCGCTAACACTGCCGGTGGCTCGATCCGGCGTTGATGACGGGTTCCGCCTGCGTCTCGCTGCACAGCACAACCAGAAGGTTCCCCACCATGGCGGCCTTTTGCGACTCGTCGAGCGACACCACGCCCTTGGCCGAAAGCTCCTCCAGGGCCATCTGCACCATACTGACTGCGCCATGGACGATCTTTTGCCGCGCGGAAATGATCGCCTCGGCCTGCTGCCGCCGCAGCATCACACCGGCGATTTCCGACGCGTACGCCAGGTGCGTCAGGCGCGCCTCCTCCACGACCACGCCCGCCCGGGACAGCCGTTCCTGGAGTTCCTTTGCCAGCGCCGCGCCGACCGATTCCGCGTCGTCGCGCAGGGTGACCTCCCGCTGGGCCCCGTCTTCCGAATGATCGTACGGGTAGCTGTTGGCCAGGTGTCGCAAGGCCGTCTCGCTCTGGATCTGCACGTAGTGCTCGAAGTCGTCGACATCGAACAGGGCCATCGCCGTGTCGCGCACGCGCCATACCACGACCGCGCCGATCTCGATGGGGTTTCCCCGCTGGTCGTTCACCTTCAGGGTCTGCGTCTCGAAATTGCGGGCACGCAGGGAGACCTTGTACTTGCTGCGGGAACGGATCGTCGTGGAGTGCTCCTTGTCCTTTCCGGAAACGGTTTCCCATGAGCCCCGTTTCACGCTGAACGGATTCGCCCAGTGGAACCCGTCCGTTTTCACGGTGCCGGCGTACTTCCCGAACAGGACCAGCACCATGGCCTCGTTGGGCTGAAGGGTGAACAGCCCCTTGGACAGAAGGATGGCCACGGCCAGTGCGATCACGCCGAGCACCGACAGCCGTACCGACCCTTGAAAGATTCCGGCAACGGTGAGGATCGGTGCCGCGATGATGGTTGCCGCTACGACCGGAAGAAGGACGTATCCGCTTGCAACCGTCTTGACGCGCTCTTTCATGCCCTGCCCCCCTTTTCCCATTCCGAAATTCATATCGCCTCCCGATTATGGGAACTTTAGGGGCCTTCAGATGGTTGATTGCCGGAATATTACCTGATTTTCGCCTTGATCCGCTCCCGCCCTTAACGCCTCAACTGAGCTTTTCGGCAAGGGCGACAATGATGCCCTCGGGGCCACGGACGAAACAGAGCCGGTACATGTCCTCGTATTGGACGACTTCGCCCACGAGCTCGGCGCCATGGGCGCGCAAGCGCGCGACGACGTCCTCGATGTCGTCGACTGCGAACATGATGCGCCGTATTCCCGGAGTATTGACGGGCGCGTGATTCGACTCGCCTCTGACGGCCGCCGGACTGTGGAACTTCGAGAGCTCGACCTTCCCGTGGCCATCGGGAGTCCGCAGCAGGACGATCTCGCTCCGGACGTTGTCCAGGGCGAGGAGCCGGTCCACCCAGCGTCCTTCGACCTGCGTCTGGCCCTCCAGCTCCATGCCAAGCTCGAGGAAGAAAGCCTTCGCGCCTTCGAGGTCATCGACGACGATGAGGACGTTGTCCATCCTGAGTGTGGATTTATTTGATTTCATAACAGCCATCTATTTCCCCCCCCTTCTCGTCATGATCGAGGCACGAACTCGGGAATCGCCCGAAGCATGAATTCGTCGAACAACGGGACGGTGAAATCCATGCTGCCATGGGAAGGGCTGTAGATCATTCCCTTGCTTATCAGCTTGGCGCGGACAGGCCCAAGACTGCCGATTTGCACGCCCAGGACATCGGCGATGTCGCCGCTGCGATGCGCACCGGGACCAAGATGCGCCATCGCACGCAAGTACTGTTTTTCCCTGGGAGTCAACCGATCGAATCGAACCCGGAAGAAGTTTTCGTCAAGACGGCGACTGACCGTTTCCGTGGCCGCTGTTACCACCTGAAGGGTGATCGGGGATGTTACGGCTTGATTCCAGGACTGGTATCCCCATTCCTGAAGGAAGTATGGATATCCTTTCGTCAGTCGAAAGATCTCCGCCAAAGCCGCCTTTTCGAACGTCACCCCGGCTTTTCTGACGGGCTCCTCCAGAGCCTTGTACGCTTCGTTTTCCCGGAGGGGCCCGATAATGGGAAAACTGAACAGGCGCTCCGCGTAGGACTTCGATTCACCGGCAAGCGCAGGCAAGATCGGTAACCCGGCGCCGATCAGCACCATGGGAAGCTGTCGCTGCTGCATCCTGTGCAATGCCATGATGAGCGCGCTCAGTTCCTCTTTCCTCAGATATTGGATCTCGTCGATCAGGATGGAAACGGGAGTATGGCGTTCTTCAGCCGCTTCTCCCACTGCAACGAACAGGTTGGGCAGATCGACTTCGATATCTCCGCTATCCGCCACTCCCAATTCGGGATCGATATCCAACCCGAATTCGACATCCCCGACCTTGACCTTGATGGCACTGATGAAACCCTTCAAGGCGGCCAATCCCCTGCGAACCTTGTCGCCCATCCCGGCAATGCGGTCCAGATCGAATAGCAGGCGCCTTAACTGCGAAGCGATCAGTATGGATAACGGTTTGTCTTCGAGGGCTTCAATAAGGATCGTCTTGTAGCCGACATCCCTGGCCAGTCGTTCCATCTCGTTCAGAAGCACCGTCTTGCCCACACCGCGCAATCCAGTCAATAAAAAGCTCTTTTCGGGGCGCTTTAGACGCGTGCGACCAAACAGGACGCGCGCCTGTTCCAGGATCTCTTCGCGGCCGACGAGTTCCGGCGGCGGAGATCCGGCTCCTGGCGAAAAGGGATTTGTAATCTTGTCCAAGGTTACGCCCCCATTTCTAACCGTTTATTTCCATTTATACCGGATTATACGCCATAAAGAGTATAAATAAATACAATCGGGACAGGGCTACGAGCCATCGCGATAAGAACTTGAATAACATAATGATTTAATCTAAGATGGCGAAGAAGGTCGACCGGACCCGATCCCGGGTCACTGGAGTTTGGTTTCGCCCTCCACAAGAAACACCTTCTCCCGTTTTGCCAGGTCGAGCATCGCGGGGGTGAAGCCGCTGCGGCTTAACAGGATGAACCGTTCCTTTCTCTTGCCGGCGTGCCACTCCACCAGTTCCGATTTCCTGCGAAGGTCCTGGTATACGTCCGTTCCGACCTTCTTCCCGGTCCACTTGCACTCGCCGAACCATGCCGTTTTGCTTTCCTCGTCAAGCGCCACGAGGTCGATCTCTTCATTCCTGGACCACCAGCGGCCGATGGAAGTGACCGGGATCTTCTCTTGCTTTGCCAAATCCAGGAAGATCTCCCGGGATATCGCTTCGTAGGCTTCACCCACATGCCGGTCGAATGAGTCTTCGATTTGCTTGAGGACGTAGCCCTCGTTGCCGATTTCGAGCCGTCCGCGGTTCGGCAGGACGTACTTGAACCAGAACGCGAAGAATCTGTCACGCAGACGATACAAGCCGAGCCGGCTCTTGTCGGGAGACTTCTCAGTGACGGGAACCTCTTTCTCGACGAATCCCAGGGATCGCAGGATGTCGAGATAACGGGAGAGATGGGCCTTGTCGAACCCCGTGTCGTTCATGATCTCTGAGAGCTTCCTCTTTCCCTGGGCGATCGCCCGGAGGATGACGTAGTAGTCCCGCGGTTCGCGGAGCTCTTCCCGGAGGAGGAACTCCACCTCGTTGTGAAGGTAGGTATTCCGGGAAAGGATCAGTTCGGCGATGTTTCTAATGATGCTTTCCTTCGGCCTGACCTGTTCCAGGTAGGCGGGCACCGTTCCGAATGTGGCGTAGATGGCCACCCGTTTCACCAGGTCCGCTTCCGGGAAGAACTCTCTCAATGCTCCGAATTTGAGCTCCCCGATTTTCAGGGAGCCCGTCCGGCGGCCGTAGAGGGGCGCCTTCGAAAGAAGCACCTCGCGTTCCATCTTCCCGATGCTGGAACCGAGAAGAATCAGGAACAGTTTCGTGTCCTTCAAGTGCGTGTCGATCCCTTTTTGGAAAATCGAGGAGATGGCCCGGTTGGCGTTTACGAGGTAGGGGAATTCATCGATCGCGAGGACCAGGCGCGTCCGCTTGCTCTTTTCACGGATATACCGGAAAAACTGCTCCCAGTCGCGAAAGCCCGACTCGGCAAGGACCATGTCCTTGAAATATTCCCCGACGCATCTGCCGAGATTTTTAAGCTGTTCCGGCTCGGCGACGGTATCCGCGAGGAAATAGATGGCCGGTTTGTTTGTGATGAACTCACGGACGAGCCGGGTCTTGCCCACCCGGCGCCTTCCGTAAAGCGGGATGAACCGGAACGACGGCTGCGCGTATTCCCGCTCGAGGAATCCGAGTTCCTCCTGCCGGTCGACGAACTTCATGGTCTCCTCCGGTCAAGGCATCGCCATGGAATGCGATATGCATAATCCTGTTTAGTCTAAACATGATTATACTTATCCGGGGCCATCCCGCAAGTTATGTTCGATGCGGGGCGCCGTGGCGAATCGGATGGTCTGGAAGGCAGGAGGAGTGCTGTTGGGATTTGGTGGAGGCGGGGGGAACGGGGCTATCCGCTACCCCAGCGACGTACCCCCAGGAGTTTCGCTCGCGCCGCCGCTTCGTGCGATATCGTTCACGGGATCCTGACGGATGTTTACGAAACCGGTGGACCTCCAACCTGCTGACACGGGCGGCACAACACCTTCCCCGCAAATTTCTCCTTATTTATCCGACAGAAGTAGACGACCTTCCCATCAACTGCTGCGCCACAGCGTCCACACGTTCCTTTCTTCTCGCTGGAACCAACGATATGGTTTCCTTCTGGGGCCAGGGCGACCGACACGGTCGAGGTGGTGGCTGGCGCTTCCGGCTTCTGTTGGCAGGAGCGGCAGAGGATCTTCCCTCCAAACTTCCTCTTGTTGATGCGGCAGTAATAGGCCACCTTCCCATCCACCGATGATCCGCAAGCTTCGCAGGCAGTCTCCCCCTTCGCCACGGTGCCATCGGCACCGACATCCGCGACACCAACGACCGGCTGTGATGCCTTGTCCGGTGTGTCCGGAACGGTAACGCCGAACTTGGCGGCAAAGTCGAACTTCGCAGGTCGGTGCAGGCGAACTAATCTTCGAGCAAAGCTCTCCAGGGTCTCTTGGGACACCAACTTTGTAAGGGAAGAAATCGCGACCACTGCAGAGGTATCGTCGATTCGCTTGTCGATGGCCGCCCCGAGCCCATCCGCTTTGATCACCATGCTCGTATCGAACTTCTCTTTTGTCGGGCGATCAACGCGGCTATTTGGCGCGACCATGACATAGCTCAGGAAGTTCGCAGGAATGGGGACACCCAGACGGGTGGGCATGAATCCGGGCTGCTGGAAGATCCTTCCCAGTAAATCGATGTGGCGCTGATTCTGTTCGATCGGAGACTCGATGGCGTGATACGTATTCCCATTCCAGACGAGGAACTCCTCCTCCGGAGTGATCTTGACCCCGTAATAGTAGTTCTTAGACTCAAGTACGTAGACGTCGAGGAGGCGATTGATCAGCAGGTGGTCGATCTGTGCGACGAATCCCCGGTACTCCAAGCGCAAGTCGTGGATGATCGCAGTGTTCTTGCTGTCGCGCCACCGGAAATCAATGAAGTATGCGGAACTCTCTTCGCCTCGCGCGCCGGAGTCGATGCACTTGATCTCCCGCTCAATGAGGAAACGCTGCTTGGCGGTAATCGGGTACTCCAGAAGCCGTCGTAGCTCCAATATGTCCGCGTCGCGGTTGTCCCGTTCCTTGATCAGCATCGAATTCCCCCGTCACGTGGAAACGACAATTACCATATCGGAAATATCGGCATCTTTTTTCATGGACAATCCTTTCTTGATGATATCTTTCCGCATGAATTACCGTCCCTTTTCCCTTGTACCGCATGGATCA